>NZ_CAUPYL010000013.1:0-29646 GCF_963515265.1 uncultured Frigoribacterium sp. | reverse complement strand
GCCGTCGTCTCGCCCTCGGCTACCTCGCCCTCGCGGTGGCCGCCGTCGCGGTCACCGCCGCCCTCGTCCCCGGCCAGCCGGTGTACGGCGGGCTGTCGCCCTGGCAGGGCACGTCGACCGTCGACATCCGGGAGGCGCCGACCGCCTCCGGCTGGACCGTCGACCTCGCCGGGGCGCTCGCCCCCGGCGCACCGGCCCTCTGCCTGCGGTTCCCCTCGGTGCCGGTCGGCGACGACGGCCTCGTGCTCGTCCGCGCCGCACCGGCCTGGACCTACGGCTTCGCGAACGACGCGGGCTGCGGCAGCGACACCCGGCAGGTCGGGTCGCGGGTCGGGCTGCTCGACACGCGGGACGGCCGGATGGCCTGGGTGCACGACGCCCGGGACGACTTCGCCGACCTGGGCGACCTCGACGGAGCCGAGGTGCTGTCGGCCTCGGCGATCGGCCCGGCGGGCGACCCCGACCGCCTCCTGCTGCGCACCTCGGGCGGCGCCCTCTCGAAGCTCGTGGCGCTGGACCCCGCGACGGGTCGGGTCGTCGACGGCTCCGCGCCGTGGACGACGACGGACAGCGACCAGTTCCAGTCGGAGGGGCAGGTCGTCCTCACGGGACGCCAGCCGTCCGCGGGCGGCGCCTACCGGTACGAGGTCCGCGACGCGGACGACCTCGGGCACGTGACGTGGCGGGGCGCCGGCACGACGACGGGCGTCGTCCTCGCCCTGCCGGACCGCGCCCTCGTCTCGACGCCGGGCGGCACGGTGGCCGTCGACCCGCGGACGGGCCGCGAGCGCGACTGGGGCACGAGGCTCGACACGCTGGTCGGGCCGCTCGTGCACGACGACCTCATCGTGTCGCCGTCAGGTCGGTCGGGGGGCTTCACGGCCGTCGACCTCGACGGGCGCACCCGGTGGACGACCTCCCCCGACGTGCAGGGGGCGCCGAGCGCGGCACGCACGTGCCTCGTCGTGACCGACGTCGCGGACGACCGCGTCAGCTGCGTCGACTGGGACACGGGCGAGACCCGCTGGAGCCACGACCGCCGGGGAGCGGTCAGCGTCGACGGCCTCGCCGGCCAGACCGACGACGACCTCTTCGCCGCGGCGCCCGACGGGGACGACGGATCGCTCGCCCTGCGCGTCCTCGACGGGACGGACGGGGCCGCGAGGTCGGTCGTCGAGCTGCCGGGCGGTGCGGTGCCGGCCGCGACCGGACGCACCGTCGGCTACGCGTTCGCCTACGGCAGCTCGGGCGGCCGGTCGACGGTCGTCGCCTTCGACCGGTCGTCGGGCGAGCGGCTGTGGGTCTACCAGGGCAGGCTGCAGGTGTCGTTCTGGGGCGGAGCGCTGGTCGACGTCGACGTCGACGGCGTGGCGCACGAGCTCACCGGACCGGAGGCGTCCGAGGTCGTCGCGCCCCGGTGGTGACGACGACCCTGTTCGAACGCGTGTTCGAACGATCGGCTAGGCTGAGGGGCATGAGCACGACCTTCACCTCCTCCCTGCTGGACGGCCTCGACGACGACGCCGAGCCGGGCGCGGGCCCCGTCACGAGGCGGGGCACCGGCCTGCGCGACCTCGACGGGGCCGTGCAGCACTTGCCCCTCGACGACGGCGCGTGGCTCGACCTCGTGCCCGGCTGGGCGACGGGCAGCGACGCGATGTTCGAGCGCCTCGTCGCCGAGGTCCCCTGGCAGGCCGACACGCGGACGATGTACGACCGTGTGGTCGAGGTGCCACGGCTGGTGTCGTCCTACGGCGAGCGCGACGTGCTGCCCGACCCCGTGCTCGGCACGGCGCGCGACGAGCTGAACCAGTGGTACTCCAGCCGGCGCGGGGCGCCCGACGAGCAGCTGTTCCGCCGCGCCGGGCTCTGCTTCTACCGCACGGGCGACGACAGCATCGCCTGGCACGGCGACCGCGTCGGCCGCACGATCGACCGCGACACGATGGTGGGCATCCTGTCCCTCGGCGCGCCGCGCACCCTCGCGATCCGGTCACGTCGCACGGGCAAGGTGCAGCGCTTCCCCCTCGGCCACGGCGACCTGCTCGTGATGGGCGGCAGCAGCCAGCGCACGCACGAGCACGCGATCGCGAAGACCCGCAAGGCGGTCGGCCCGCGCATCTCGGTGCAGTTCCGACCGGTGTGGCCTGCATAGGCCGCCCGCGGCCGGAGCGGGCCGCTCGGGTCTGGACAGACAGGCACGGCGACCGGTGTGGCCTGCGTAGGCCGCCCGCGGCCGGAGCGGGCCGCTCGGGTCTGGACAGACAGGCACGGCGACCGGTGTGGCCTGCGTAGCGGCTCCCTCCCACCCGACGCTCGTCGCTCATCCGGGCCTGCGCTCGTATGCTGTGCGCACGACCGACGACGAGGTGGACGAGCATGGCACCAGCGACCCGTGACGACGTGGCGCGCCTGGCCGGCGTCTCGTCGAGCACCGTCTCGTACGCCCTCAGCGGCCGTCGGACGATCTCGGACGCCACCCGCCGTCGCGTCGAGGCGGCCATGGCCGAGCTCAACTACACGCCGAACGCCTTCGCGCGCGGCCTGGCGGGGTCGCGGGGCGGCATCCTGGCCCTGCACTACCCGTACGGCAGGCGCGGCGTGACGTCGTCCGAGTTCGAGTACGTCGCGGCAGCCACGGACCGGGCGCGGGAACGCGGCTACCACCTCCTGCTCTGGTCGACCCCGATCGACGACGTCGAGGGCCTGGAGAGCCTCGTGAGCGAGGGCCTGGTCGACGGCGTCGTCCTGATGGAGCTGACGCCGGAGGACGACCGCGTGCCCGTCCTGACGGAGGCGCGGGTCCCCTTCACGAACATCGGCCGCCCCGACGACGTGGCCGGCCTCTGGTTCGTGGACGCCGACTACGACGCGCTGGGGCGGCTCGCCGTGCAGCACCTCGTCGACCTCGGCCACGAGCGGGCGTTCTTCCTCAGCCAGTCGGTCGGCTCGCACGAGCGCGGCTCGGGCCCCCTCGCGAGGGCCTCCCGCGCGCTGGACGACGCCGCACGGCGAGCGGGCCTCGTGCTCGAGGCGCACCACGCCCCCGTCTCGATCACGGGCGGCCGGTCGGCTTTCGACGCGTTCGTCGCGTCGTCCGCACGGCCCACCGCGGTGGTGGCGTTCAACGAGACGGCGCTGGCGGGCTTCGTGCAGGCGGCCGCGTTCGCCGACTGCTCGATCCCCCGTGACGTCTCCGTCGTCGCGCTGAGCATCGGCGACCTCGCCGCGGACATGACCTCGCCGCCGCTCACGACCGTCTCGCCCCCCGGGGTCGAGCTCGCCGCGGCCGCGGTGGACCACCTGGTCGACCGGCTGGAGGGACGCCGACTCGGTGCACCGCACCTCCTCGTGGCCCCGCAGCTCGTCGTCAGGGGCAGCTCGGCGCCCCCGTCACACGACGGGCGCGGTGCCGTCCGCGCCGCCGTTCGTCCCGCTGCGACGCGCCGCTAGCACGCGTTGTTGCGCGCCTCCTGCGCGTGTGTGACACTCATCGTCGACGCGCGTCGACGACGACGTGCGCGGCAGTGGCCCGGCTCGGCAGCACGAGCAGGCCACGTGCATCGCAACTCGACGAGGAGATCACCATGCGAGCATCCCTGCACCGCAGGTTCACGGGCCCCCTGGCCATCCTGGCTGCATCCAGCTTCCTGCTGGTCGGCTGTTCCGGCAGCGCCGACCCCAACGACCCCAACGCGGGCGGCGACGCCGGCGGGACGGTCGGCACCGCCGACGGCGTCGTCAACGTCTACGGGACGATCAACGGCGACGAGGCGACCCTGCTCGAGGAGTCCTGGGCCGACTGGGAGGCCGAGAACGACATCGAGATCAAGTACACGGGCGACAAGGAGTTCGAGAAGCAGATCGGCATCAAGGTCCAGGGCGGCGACACCCCCGACCTCGCGATCTTCCCGCAGCCCGGCCTGCTCGCCGACACGGTGAAGTCGGGCAAGGTGCAGGAGCTCCCGGCCGACGCGCTCGCGAACGTCAAGGAAGGCTGGTCGGAGGACTGGCAGAAGTACGGCCAGGTCGACGGCACGCAGTACGGCGCTCCGCTGATGGCCAGCGTCAAGGGCTACGTCTGGTACTCCCCCGCCAAGTTCGCGGAGTGGGGCGTCGAGATCCCCAAGACCTACGACGAGCTCGTCGAGGTCTCGAAGACCATCCAGGAGAAGACCGGCACCGCTCCCTGGTGCGCCGGCTTCAACTCGGGCGAGGCCTCGGGCTGGCCCGGCACCGACTGGGTCGAGGACCTCGTGCTCCGCGGGGCCGGACCCGACGCCTACGACTCGTGGGTCTCCGGAGACACGAAGTTCACCGACCCCGAGATCAAGGACGCGTTCGACTCCGTCGGCACGATCCTGCAGGACCCGACCATGGTCAACGCCGGCTACGGCGACGTGAAGTCGATCAACTCGACCGCCTTCGGCGACGTCGCGACCAACGTGGCGAACGGCAGCTGCGCGCTGACGCACCAGGCCTCGTTCTTCGAGGGCTTCCTCACCGCGGCGAACAACGCCGAGGGCACGCCCGCCACGGTCGCCGAGGACGGCGACGTGTGGGCCTTCCTCACCCCGCCCATGAAGGAGGACGACCCGGCTGCCGTCACCGGCGGCGGCGAGTTCGTCGCCGCGTTCTCGAACGACGACGACACCGCCAAGGTGCAGGCGTACCTCGCCAGCGCCGACTGGGCCAACAGCCGCGTCTCGCTCGGAGGCGTCATCTCGGCCAACAAGGGGCTCGACCCCGAGAACGCCGGCAGCGACCTGCTGAAGAGCGCCGTCGAGATCCTGCAGGGCACGGACACCACGTTCCGCTTCGACGGCTCCGACCTGATGCCGAAGTCGGTCGGCTCCGACAGCTTCTGGAAGGGCATGGTCGACTGGATCGACGGCACGGACACCGACTCGGTGCTCGAGGAGATCCAGGCCGGCTACACCAGCTAGCCCGCAACCCCACCGTGAGGGGCCGTCGCCGTGCGGCGGCGGCCCCTCACGCGTCCCCGTCGCGCGCAGCCGCCTCCTCTCGCCTGCGCCCGAACGCCCCCGTACCCGAACGTGAAAGGGACAGCGATGTCCAGTTTCTTCCAGTGGTTGGCGGGCATCCCGCCCCTGGCCCAGATCCCCCTGATCCTGCTCGCCTTCGCTGCGCTGGTCGGCGTGGTGCTCGTCTTCGTCGAGTTCGCGCCCCGCCGCGGCCGGCAGTACACGATCCTCCGCCTCGCCGTCTGCGTCGTCGTCCCCGTCGTGGTGCTGCTCGCCTTCGGCCTCTACCAGTCGGTCATCTGGGTCGCGGCGATCGCGGCCGTCCTCGGCGGCGGGCTGTTCCTGCTCGACTACCGCTCGAAGCGCGGCGCCGGCTACTCGCTGCAGCTCATCGCCTTCATGACCCCGGCGGTGTTCTTCCTGCTGATCGGCCTGATCTACCCCACCATCACCACCGCGGGCCAGGCCTTCATGAAGAACGACGGCTCGGGCTTCGCGGGCCTCGACAACTTCGTCTGGGTCTTCACGAGCCCCGACGGACTCACCGCCTTCGGGAACACGCTGATCTGGGTGCTGCTCGCCCCGATCACCGCGACCGCCATCGGCCTCGCCTACGCGGTCTTCATCGACAAGAGCCGCGGCGAGAAGTTCCTCAAGCTGCTCGTCTTCATGCCGATGGCCATCTCGTTCGTGGGCGCGTCGATCATCTTCAAGTTCTTCTACGACATCCGCCAGGGCGACCAGATCGGCCTGCTCAACGGCATCCTCGTCGGCTTCGGCGGCCAGCCCGTCGACTGGCTCGGCCTCGAGCCGTGGAACACCCTGCTGCTCGTGATCGTGCTGATCTGGACCCAGGCCGGGTTCGCGATGACGGTGCTCTCCGCCGCCATCAAGGGCGTCCCCGCCGAGCAGCTCGAGGCGGCCTCGCTCGACGGGACCAACGGATTCCAGGCCTTCCGCCACATCACCGTGCCGGGCATCCGCACGACCATCATCGTCGTGCTCACCACGATCTCGATCGCGTCGCTGAAGGTCTACGACATCGTCTCGGCGATGACCGGCGGCCGCAACGACACGACCATCCTCGCCTTCGAGATGGTCCGCCAGTTCCAGCTCGGCAGCCGCACCGGCTACAGCTCGGCGCTGGCCGTGATCCTGTTCGTGCTCGTCCTGCCGATCGTCGTCTACAACGCCCGCCAGATCCAGAAGCAGAGGGAGATCCGATGACCGCCACCCCCACCCCCGTCGGGGTCGCCGTCGGCTCGGGCACCGAGCGTCAGCTCAAGCGCGGCCTCGCCGCCGTCGAGAGCTCGAGCGGCAAGCTGAAGAAGGGCACGACCAGCCGCGGCGCCACGATCGCCGCGCTCGTCATCGCCGCCATCTGGACGCTGCCGACGGCCGGTCTGTTCATCTCGTCCTTCCGACCGGCGAACGACATCAAGACGACCGGCTGGTGGACCGTCTTCGCCAATCCCGGGTTCACGCTCGACAACTACGTCAACGCGTTCAACTCGGGCGACAGCCTGACGCTCGGCAAGGCCTTCTTCAACTCCCTCGTCATCACGCTGCCCGCGGCGCTCATCCCGATCACGATCGCCAGCCTCGCGGCGTACGCGTTCGCGTGGATCGACTTCAAGGGCCGCAACACGATGTTCGTGCTCGTCTTCGCGCTGCAGATCGTGCCGATCCAGATGGCCCTCGTGCCGCTGCTCCGGCTCTTCTCCGACGGTCTGCGGGTCGGGGGCCTGTACATCCTCCCGGGCCTCGGGGTGAACGGGCTCGACGGCTCCTTCGCCAAGGTGTGGATCGCGCACACGATCTTCGCGCTCCCCCTGGCGATCTTCATGCTGCACAACTTCATCTCCGAGATCCCGGCGGAGGTGATCGAGGCGGCCCGCATGGACGGCGCCGGACACGGCCAGGTCTTCTTCCGCATCGTGCTGCCGCTGTCGATGCCGGCCATCGCCTCCTTCGGCATCTTCCAGTTCTTGTGGGTGTGGAACGACCTGCTCGTGGCGACGGTGTTCACCTCGGGGCAGGGGTTGCCCATCACGAAGGCGCTGCAGGACCTGTCGGGCTCGTACGGCCAGTCGTGGGAGCTGCTCACGGCCGGGGCGTTCATCTCGATCATCGTGCCGCTGATCGTGTTCTTCGCCCTGCAGCGGTTCTTCGTCCGCGGTCTGCTGGCCGGCGCCACGAAGGGCTAGATCGCCCTGGCGGTGCTCGATCTGCCTCTCGGCGGGCCGGCCCCGGCGACGTCACCCCGACGTCGCCGGGGCCGTTCGCGTTCCGGCTGCCCTGCTCCGCGCCGAGTGGTCACGTGCGGGCCCGCTGCGGCGCCCGGAGGACAGCAACTGACCACTCGCCACAGGGGCCATCCGGAGGCGAGGGCCAGGTCGGCTCGTGGGCTGGCGGACTCGGCCCAGGAACGACGAAACCGCCCGGCTGAGTGCCGGGCGGTTCGTGGTGGTGACCCCAACGGGATTCGAACCCGTGTTACCGCCGTGAGAGGGCGACGTACTAGGCCGCTATACGATGGGGCCGTATTTGCAACTCGTCGAGTATGCCACAGCTGTCGAGCCGGTCACAAATCGAGGCCGCCCCGCGTGTCGCGGGCGGTCTGCGGGCGCTCAGGAGGCGGGGTCCCGGTCACCGACAGGGGGTCGCCGCGGCCTGCGGCGGGCGTACAGTCGGCCTCATGCGCCTCACGAAACTCGAACACGCCTGCCTCGTCGTCGAGAAGGACGGGCGCAAGCTCGTCATCGACCCCGGCTCGTTCACCGCTCCCCTGGTCGATCTGCACGACGTCGACGCCGTCGTCGTGACCCACGAGCACGCCGACCACTGGACGCCCGACCAGCTCGCGCACCTCCGCGGGACGAACCCCGACGCAGTCCTGTACGGACCGCAGGGCCTCGCGGACGCGGCGGACGGCTTCGAGGTGCACGTCGTCACCGACGGCGACACGGTCGAGGCCGGGCCCTTCACCCTCTCGTTCCACGGGACGCGGCACGCGGTGATCCACGAGAGCATCCCCGTGATCGACAACGTCGGCGTCCTGGTCGACGGCTCGCTGTTCTACCCGGGCGACCAGTTCACCGTGCCGGACGTGCCCGTCGAGACCCTGGCGACGCCCGTGGGGGCGCCGTGGCTCAAGGTGGCCGAGGTGATCGACTACGTGGCGGCCGTGAAGCCCAAGCTGGCCTTCCCGACCCATGAGCAGACCCTCTCCGGCCCAGGCCTGGCGATGCACTTCGACCGCATGAAGGCGAGCGCGCAGTCGGTCGGCGGCGACGCGGTGCAGCTCGCGGCCCACGAGTCGATCGAGCTCTAGGCGCGGCCGCTCCCCCACGCACAGCACGACGCCCCGGCGCCGGTCGCGAGACCGGCACCGGGGCGTCGTGCTGTGGTGCAGCCTGTCGGCTACAGCGTGACGTCGATCTCGCGCAGCAGCTCGGCGTCGATCGCCGTGCGCACCTTCTCGAGCAGGTCGTCGGGCGCGGGGCTGTCGATCGTGAGCACGCTGAGGGCCTGGCCCCCGGCGCTGCGGCGGGCGATCTGCATGCCGGCGATGTTGATGCCGGCGTCGCCGAACTCCTTGCCGTAGACGGCGACGATGCCCGGGCGGTCGCCGTAGACCATGACGAGGTGGTGGGCCGCGATCGGGACCTCGACGTCGTAGCCGTTGATCTCGACGATCTTCTCGACCTGCTTCGTGCCCGTCAGGGTGCCCGAGACCGAGATCTGGCCGCCGTCGGCCAGCGAGCCGCGGACGGTGAGGACGTTGCGGTACTCCTCGCTCGTGGGGTCGGTGAGCAGGCGCACGGTGATGCCGCGCTGCTCCGCGAGCAGCGGCGCGTTCACGTAGCTGACCGACTCGCTGACGATGTTCGTGAAGATGCCCTTCAACGCGGCGAGCTTGAGGACGCTCACGTCGTACTCGACGAGATCGCCTCGGACCTCGACGTCGACGCTGGTGAGGGGCGAGTCGGCGAGGGCGGCGAAGACCTGACCGATCTTCTCGAGCAGCGGGATGCCGGGGCGCACGTAGGGGTCGATGACCCCGCCGGCGACGTTGACGGCGTCGGGCACCAGCTCGCCGCCGAGGGCGAGGCGCACCGACCGAGCGACCGAGACGCCGGCCTTCTCCTGTGCCTCGTCGGTCGAGGCGCCGAGGTGCGGGGTGACCACGACGTTCTCGAGGCCGAGCAGCTTCTGGTCGACCGGGGGCTCCGACACGAAGACGTCGAGGCCCGCACCCGCGATCTCGCCCGTGGTCAGCGCCGTGTAGAGGTCGTCCTCGTCGATCAGGCCGCCACGGGCCACGTTGACGACGAACGCCGTCGGCTTCATCGCCTTCATCTGCTCGAGGCCGATCATGCCGGTCGTCTCCGCCGTCTTCGGCATGTGGATGGTGACGAAGTCGGCGGTGGCGAGCAGCTCGTCGAGCGAGAGCAGCGTGACGCCGAGCTGCTGGGCACGGGCCGGGGTGACGTAGGGGTCGTAGGCGACCACGTTGACGCCGAAGGCCTGCAGGCGGGCCGTGATGAGCGCGCCGATGCGCCCGAGGCCGACGATGCCCACCGTCTTCTCGAACAGCTCGACGCCCGTGTACTTCGAGCGCTTCCACTGGCCCTGCGCGAGGGCGGAGTGCGCCGCCGGGATGTGCCGCGCGAGGCTGAGGATGTGCCCGACCGTGAGCTCGGCCGCGGAGATGATGTTCGAGGTGGGCGCGTTGACCACCATGACGCCGGCCGTCGTGGCCGCCTTGATGTCGACGTTGTCGAGCCCGACGCCCGCCCGGGCGATCACCTTGAGGCCGGGAGCCGCCGCGATGGCCTCGGCGTCGAGCTGCGTCGCGGAGCGGACGAGGACGGCATCGGCCCCCGCGAGGGCGGAGAGCAGGGCCGCCCGGTCGGTGCCGTCCACCGACCGGACGTCGAAGTCGGGGCCGAGAGCCTCGACGGTGGCGGGTGAGAGTTCTTCTGCGATCAGCACGACGGGCTTGGCCACGGAGACGATGTCCTAACGAGAGGGGTCTGGGGTGAACGCCGCGACGCGCCGTGGGCGCGGCTGCTGTGCACTCTATCGACTCGGGCGGCGCATGACGCGCACATGACGCCGGCGCACGGCCGGGCCACGCCCGCGGCACCGGGCACGGCCGCAGCGCCGACCCGGGGCCGGTCAGCTCAGATGCTGAGCACGTACGCGGTGATCGTGAGCGACACCGAGCCGACGAGGGCGAGCGCCGCGACGAAGGCGAGCACGACCTGCCAGAGCGGCCGTCGGCGCGCCACGACGAGGGCGCCGACCCACGCGACGACCGGCAGCAGCACGTTGGCGACGAGCGCGGCCCAGGGCGGGGAGGCGGCGAGGCCGTCGACCCCGACCTCGTCGAAGAACTCGTTGTTCTGGTAGCGGACGTCCTGCGGCACGAGCACGAGGTTGGTGATCGCCTCGTACAGGTCGTAGGCGAAGAACAAGGCGGCCAGGGCGGCGACCACGACGACGCCGATGCGGGGGCCACGACGGCGTGAGGGGGCGGCGGGGCCGGCCGGCTGCGTGGCCGGGCCGGTCTCGCGGGCGGTCACGCGCCACCTCCGATCACCAGCGGCCACGGCGCCAGGGCGACCGCCCCGACGGCGAACACGAGGAGGCGGCGCGACGACCGCGACTGCGGCACGAGCAGGATCGTGGTCACGAACCACACCGCGGGCGCGACGATCGCCAGCGCGACGCCGAGCAGCCACAGCGCCGTCTGCACGCGGTCGACCGGGGTGCCGCCGAACGAGAGGAGGAACTGGTCCCTCGACACGATCCAGCCGACGCAGGACAACAAGGCGACTCCGCCGAAGACCCCGTGGCCCACCAAGGAGGCGCTGCTCATGCCCCCGGGGAGCTCGTCGTCGGCCTCGGGGCCGGCCTGCGAGACGGGCACGGGGCCCTCGACGTGGCTGGCGTCGCGCTCGTCGCCCCAGCTGAGGGCGTCGTCGTGATCGTCGATCTCGTCGTGCTCGTCGATGTCGTCGTGCTCGTCGATGTCGTCTGGCTCGGGGCGTGCCGGGGACGGGTCGGTCATGCCGCCGTCTTCGACGAGACCGCCTCCAGCAGGGCCGGGAACAGCGGGTGGCCCTGCTCGACGCCCGTCAACGTGACCGTCAGCTCCTCGTCGGGGAGGCCCGACGCGAGCAGCGCCTGCAGCTCGACGCTCTCGGAGTCGTCCGGCACGTCGAAGTCGAGCGCCGCACGGACCGCACGGACCAGCGCGTCGTGGCCGAGCCCGCGCTCGGCGAGCTGCGTGGCCGGGCCGACGAAGCGCTCGTGGCGGCTGAGCTTCCGCAGCGGACCGCGGCCGACCCGCTCGGTCGTGTCGGGCAGGTGCGGGTTCGAGATGCGCACCAGGTTCTTCTCGACGTAGGCCTGCTGCTCGTCGAGATCGAGGTCGTGCTTGGCGACGAGCAGCTCGGTGGTCTCGCGGAGCGCGCCGCGGACCTCGGCCAGCACGGCCTCGTCGGCCAGTGCCTCGCGGATGCTCTCGAGGCCGCGCGAGAAGCCGTGGTAGGCGGCGGCCGCGTGGGCGGTGTTGACCGTGAAGAGCTTGCGCTCGATGAACGGCGCCAGGTCGTCGACCCAGGTCACGCCGGCGATCTCGGGACGGTCGGCGCCGAAGGGCGCGCTCTCGACGACCCACTCGAAGAACGACTCGATGGTCACGTCGAGCGAGCCGCCGGCCTGCTCGGGGACGATGCGGTCGATCGCGCAGTTGGCGAAGACGGCGTTCTCGGCCGGGTCGGCCTGGCGGACGGCCTCGGCCAGGGAGTCGGTGGCGTTGATCGCGTTCTCGCACGCGATCACGGCGAGCGGCGCGAGGGAGGCGTCACGGGCGGCGAGCCCGCGCGCGATCACCGGAGCGACGAACGGGAGGATGCGGGCGCCCACGGCGGTGGTGACGACGTCGGCGGTCGCGATCTCGGCGACCAGCGCCTCCTCGTCGGTGCGGCTGTTGATCGCCCGGTAGCCGTCGACCACGGTGGTGCGGCTCTCTTCGCCGACTTCGTGCACCTCGAACGACGGCTGCTGCTGCAGCAGGCCGATCAGCTCGTCGTTGACGTCGGCGAACACGACCTCGTAGCCGCTCGCGTGCAGGAACTGCGCCACGAAGCCCCGACCGATGTTCCCCGCACCGAAGTGCACTGCCTTCTTGCTCGCTGCCATGCCCTAGATCATGCCACGACAGCCCGTGAGCCCCGGACGGCCGAGGGGCCCCGCTCCGGGTGGAGAGGGGCCCCTGCGGGTGGAGAGGGGGTCAGCGCGCAGCGCTGCCGTCGCCCGTCGGCGGAGCCGACCAACGTGGCCGGGTCGCCCCGGACTGCGTCGACGTCAGCGCGCAGCGCTGCCGTCGACGTAGTCCGTGTCGGTCTGCTTCCAGGCGAAGAGTGCGCGGAGCTCCTGGCCGGTGGCCTCGATGGGGTGCTCCTCGCCCTTCTTGCGCAGCTCGGCGAACTCGGGCGCGCCGGCGTCCTGGTCGTCGATGAAGCGCTTGGCGAAGGCGCCCGACTGGATGTCGGCCAGGACGGCCTTCATGTTCTCCTTCACGTCGGGCGTGATGACGCGGGGGCCCGAGACGTAGTCGCCGTACTCGGCGGTGTCGGAGACGCTCCAGCGCTGCTTGGCGAGGCCGCCCTCCCAGATGAGGTCGACGATCAGCTTGAGCTCGTGCAGCACCTCGAAGTAGGCGATCTGCGGCTGGTAGCCAGCCTCGGTGAGGGTCTCGAAGCCGTACTGGATCAGCTGCGAGGTGCCGCCGCAGAGCACGGCCTGCTCGCCGAAGAGGTCGGTCTCGGTCTCTTCGGTGAAGGTCGTCTTGATGCCGCCGGCACGGAGGCCGCCGATGCCCTTGGAGTACGACCAGGCGAGGTCCCAGGCCGAGCCGGAGGCGTCGTTCTCGACCGCGACGATGACGGGGACGCCGCGGCCGGCCTCGAACTCGCGGCGGACGGTGTGGCCGGGGCCCTTGGGCGCGACGAGCAGCACGTCTATGTTGTCGGGGGCCTCGATGTAGCCGAAGCGGATGTTGAAGCCGTGGCCGAAGACGAGCGCCTTGCCCTCGGTGAGGTTCGGGGCGATGTCGTCCGCGTAGACGTGGCGCTGCACCTGGTCGGGCGCGAGGACGACGATCACGTCGCCCCAGGCCGAGGCCTCGGCGGGGGTGTGGACCGTGAAGCCGGCCTCCTCGGCCTTGGCGCGGCTCTTCGAGCCCTCCTTGAGGCCGATGACGACCTCGACGCCCGAGTCGCGCAGGTTGAGCGCGTGGGCGTGGCCCTGGGAGCCGTAGCCGATGACGGCGACCTTCTTGCCCTGGATGATCGACAGGTCTGCGTCGGTGTCGTACACGATCTCAGTCACGGTGGTGGTTCTCCTTGTGTGGGGCGGTGGGGTGGAGCAGGGAGGCGGCGGGGACGAGCCCGCGCCGGTCACTGGGCCTTGGGGACCCTGTCGGTGATCGCCTTCGAGCCGCGGCCGATGGCCAGCAGGCCGGACTGCGAGATCTCGCGGATGCCGTAGGGCTCGAGCACGCGCAGCAGCGCCGTGGTCTTGCCGGTGTCGCCGGTGACCTCGATCACGAGCGAGTCGGTCGAGACGTCGACCACGGACGCACGGAAGAGCGTGACGGCCTCGAGCACCTGCGACCGGGTGGTGGCGTCGACCCGCACCTTGATCAGCATGTGCTCGCGCTGCACCGACTGCGAGTAGTCGAGCTCGACGATCTTGATGACGTTGATCAGCTTGTTGAGCTGCTTCGTCACTTGCTCGAGCGGCAGTTCCTCGACGTCGACGACGACGGTGATGCGGCTGAGGCCCTCGACCTCGCTCTTGCCGACCGCGAGGCTCTCGATGTTGAACCCGCGGCGGGCGAAGAGCCCCGCGACTCGGGTCAGCAGACCGGGCTTGTCCTCGACGAGGAGGCTCAGGACGTGGCTCATGCGTGCTCTCCTGTCATGTCGCCGTCACGGGTCGTGTCGGAGGCGCTGCTGCCGGGGGCCTCGTCGTCCCACTCCGGGGCGAGGGCCCGGGCGTGCTGGATCTCGGAGTTGGAGACACCCTGGGGCACCATCGGCCAGACCATCGCGTCGCGGCTGACGACGAAGTCGATCACCACCGGGCGGTCGTTCGTCTCGAGCGCGAGCTGGATCGCGGCGTCGATCTCGTCCTCGCGCGTGACGCGGATGCCGAGAGCCCCGTAGGCGTCGGCGAGCTTGACGAAGTCGGGCACCATCCGCGTCTCGTGGCCCGTGTTCAGGTCGGTGAACGAATGGCGTCCCTCGTAGAACAGGGTCTGCCACTGGCGCACCATGCCGAGCGACGAGTTGTTGATGATCGCGACCTTGATCGGGATGTCGTTGATGACGCAGGTGGCGAGCTCCTGGTTCGTCATCTGGAAGCAGCCGTCGCCGTCGATGGCCCACACGACGCGGTCCGGCTGGGCCACCTTGGCGCCCATCGCGGCCGGCACCGAGTAGCCCATCGTGCCTGCGCCTCCCGAGTTCAGCCAGGCGTGGGGACGCTCGTACTCGATGAACTGCGCGGCCCACATCTGGTGCTGGCCCACTCCGGAGGCGTAGATCGCCTCGGGACCGGACAGCTGCCCGATCCGCTGGATCACGGCCTGCGGCGAGAGGAGGCCGTCGTCGGGCTGGGTGTAGCCGAGCGGGAACTGCTCGCGCAGCCCCTCGAGCTTCTGCCACCAGGCCGAGGTGTCGGCGCGGTCGGCGGCGGGGATCTCGGCGAACGCCGCAGCGAGGTCGGGGATGACGACCTTCGCGTCGCCCACGATGGGCACGTCGGCGAAGCGGATCTTCGAGATCTCGGCCGGGTCGATGTCGACGTGGACCACCTTGGCACCGGGGGCGAAGAGGTCGGCCTTGCCGGTGACGCGGTCGTCGAAGCGGGCGCCGAGCGCGATGATGAGGTCGCTCTCCTGCAGGCCGAGGACGGCCGGGACGGTGCCGTGCATTCCCGGCATGCCCAGGTGCTGCTCGTGGGTGTCGGGGAACGCGCCGCGAGCCATCAGCGTCGTGACGACGGGGGCGCCGGTCAGCTCGACCAGCGTCTTGAGCTCGGCCGACGCCCCGGCGCGGATCACCCCGCCGCCGACGTAGAACACGGGCTGCTCGGCCTCGGCGATCATCTGGGCCGCCGCGGCGATCTGCTTGCCGTGCGCCTTCGTGACCGGCCGGTAGCCGGGCAGGTCGACGACGGGCGGCCAGACGAAGGGCGCCGAGTTCTGCTGGGCGTCCTTGGTGATGTCGACGAGCACGGGGCCGGGCCGGCCGGTGCTCGCGATCTGGTAGGCGGCCGCGAGCGTCGCGGGGATGTCCTCGGGCTTCGTCACGAGGAACGAGTGCTTGGTGATCGGCATCGTGATGCCGACGATGTCGGCCTCCTGGAACGCGTCGGTGCCCATCAGGGTCGAGAAGACCTGTCCCGTGATCGCGAGCAGCGGCATGCTGTCCATGTAGGCGTCCGCGATGGCGGTGACGAGGTTGGTGGCCCCCGGACCGGAGGTGGCGATCGCGACGCCGACCCGTCCCGAGGCCGCGGCGTAGCCCTCGGCCGCGTGGCCGGCGCCCTGTTCGTGGCGCACGAGGATGTGGCGGATGGCGGTCGACGCCATCAGCTCGTCGTAGAAGGGGATGATCGCGCCGCCGGGGAGGCCGAAGACGTCGGTGACCCCGAGGTGCTCGAGCGACTTGAGGATCGCGCCGGAGCCCGTGAGGACGACCGGCTGCGTGGTCGTCGCGGAGCTCGTGGGGCCGGCGGCGGGGGCCGGCCGGGCGCCGGGGCGCGCGGGGGCGCCGGGCTGAGGTGTCGTGTCGTTGGGCATCAGTGCCGATTCCCTCTTCGTGGTGGTGGTGGAGCGGTGGCGACGGTGCCGGTCGACGGCGGTGCGCTGTGCGGAGCGGCGAGCCGGGCGCCCCGTCCGGCGCCGGCTCGGGCGGCGGTGCCGCGCCGAGCCGGTCGGGACGAGATCAGTACGTGACTGCGCCCTCGGCCGCGGACCGGACCTGGCGTGCGTACTTGGCGAGGACACCGCGGGTGTAGCGCGGAGGGAGGGGGGCCCAGCCTTCTCGGCGGGCCTCGAGCTCAGCGGCGTCGACGAGTAGGTCGATCGAGCGAGCGGCGATGTCGACACGGATGAGGTCGCCATCACGCACGAAGGCGATGGGACCGGAGTCCACCGCTTCGGGTGCTATGTGGCCGATGCAGAGGCCGGTTGTGCCGCCCGAGAATCGTCCGTCCGTCAAGAGTAGTACATCCTTGCCGAGCCCAGCGCCCTTGATGGCCGCCGTGATGGCGAGCATCTCGCGCATCCCCGGGCCGCCCTTCGGGCCCTCGTAGCGGATGACGACGACGTCGCCGGCCTCGATGCGCCCGGCGGTGAGGGCGTCCATCGCGCCGCGCTCGCGCTCGAAGACCTTGGCCGGGCCCTCGAAGACCGAGGCGTCGAAGCCCGCGGTCTTGACGACGGCGCCCTCGGGGGCGAACGACCCGCTGAGCACCGTGAGCCCGCCGGTCGCGTGGATCGGGTTCTCGAGGGTGCGCAGCACCTCGCCGTCGAGCGGCTTCGGCTTGATCGCCTCGAGGTTCTCGCGCACGGTCTTGCCGGTGACGGTGAGGCAGTCGCCGTGCAGCAGGCCCGCGTCGAGCAGGGCCTTCATGACGACGGGGACGCCGCCCATGCGGTCGACGTCGTTCATCACGTACTTGCCGAAGGGCTTGAGGTCGCCGATGTGCGGGATCGTGTCGCCGATGCGGTTGAAGTCGTCGATGGTGAGGTCGACCTCGGCCTCGTAGGCGATCGCCAGCAGGTGCAGCACGACGTTGGTCGACCCGCCGAACGCCATGGCCACGGCGATGGCGTTCTCGAACGCCTCCTTCGTCAGGATGTCGCGGGTGGTGATGCCGAGGCGCAGCAGGTTGACCACGGCCTCGCCCGAGCGGTGGGCGAAGTAGTCGCGACGACGGTCGGCCGAGGGCGGCGACGCCGAGCCGGGCAGGCTCATGCCGAGCGCCTCGGCGACGCTCGCCATCGTGTTGGCGGTGTACATCCCGCCGCAGGCGCCCTCGCCGGGCACGATGGCGCACTCGATGGCCTTGAGGTCGTCGTCGCTGATGGTGCCGGCCTTGTGCGCGCCGACGGCCTCGAACGAGTCGATGATCGTGACGTTCTTCTCGGTGCCGTCGCTGAGCTTGACCCAGCCGGGGGCGACGCTGCCCGCGTAGAGGAACACGCTGGCGAGGTCGAGGCGCGCGGCGGCCATGAGCATGCCGGGCAGCGACTTGTCGCAGCCGGCCAGCAGCACCGAGCCGTCGAGGCGCTCGGCGTTCATGACGACCTCGACGCTGTCGGCGATGACCTCGCGCGAGACGAGGGAGAAGTGCATGCCCTCGTGGCCCATCGAGATGCCGTCGGACACGGAGACGGTGCCGAACTGCAGCGGGTAGCCGCCGCCGCCGTGCACTCCCTCTTTCGCGCCCTGGGCGAGCCGGTCGAGCGACAGGTTGCAGGGGGTGATCTCGTTCCAGCTGCTGGCGATGCCGATCTGCGGCTTCTCCCAGTCCTCGTCGCCCATGCCGACGGCGCGGAGCATGCCGCGCGAGGTGGTGGCCTCGACCCCGTCGGTGACGACGCGGCTGCGGGGCTTGATGTCGATGGGCGCTGCGTCGATGGGCGCTGCGTCGATGGGCGCTGCGTCGATGGGGCCTCGGGCGGCTGCGTCCGACGGCTGGCTGTCATTCACGGGCATGGGTCGAGTTTAGGGCCAGCCGGCGACGCCCTCAGCCGAGGCCGGGATCGGGGGCGTGGTGGTGCCCGCCCTTGACGTGCAGCGGGGCGTCGTGCTCGCGCTCCCGGGCCTCGTCGTCGTGGGCGTCGTCGTCGCCCTCGGAGTCGTCGAGCCCGTCGGCCCGGTCGAGCTCGACGGCCAACGCGTCGGCCGACCCCACCGGCAGGGTCGACGGGTCGACGTCGGAGAGCGACTGGCCGTCGGCCACGAGTTCCTCCCCTGCCCGGGCGACCGCCTCGTCGAGCTCGTCGACGACGAGCATGTCGCGGCGGAGGTCGCCGTTGCGGTAGCCGGCCCGGCCGATCATGTGCGCCGAGATCGGCGCCGTGAGCATCTGGAAGACCAGGACGACCACCAGGGAGGCGATGGTCCCGAGGTTGTGCTGATCGAGGGCGATCGCCGACAGCATCAGGATCAGCCCGAAGATCTGCGGCTTCGTGGCGGCGTGCATGCGGGTGAGGGCGTCGGGGAACCGCAGGAGGCCGACGCCGGCGGCGGCGGACAGCGCCGCACCGGCGACCAGCAGGACGGCGCTCGAGATCGTGTAGAACTGGTCGCTCATGACGGGTCCTGCCTCGACACGTAGCGCGCCACGGTGATCGAGCCGAAGACGGCCGTCAGGGCGAGCACGATGATGACCGGCAGGGTGCGGGTGTGGTTCCCGAGCACCATGTCGGCGGCGAGCACGCAGATGAGGGTCGTGAGCAGCATGTCGCTCGCGATCATGCGGTCGAGGATGGACGGCCCCCGAACGATGCGGAGCACCGAGGCGAGCGCGGCGAACGCGAAGAGCACGCCGACGACCCAGGAGACGATCGTCACGAGGCGACCCCCTTGTTCTTCTCGTTCACGGGCAGCTCGGCGCCGGACCGGTCGGTCGGGGCGTCCTCGGTGGCGGGCGTCCCGTCGGCGATGCGGCGGAGGTCGTCGGCGCTGCCGAGCGCACGAGCGATGCGCTTCTCGAAGCCGAGCACCCTCTTCCGCACCTCCTCCACTCCGTCCGCGTCCTCGACCGCGAGAGCGTGCATGTAGAGGATCGACCGCTCGCGGTCGGCCTCGACGACGAGCGAACCGGGCACCAGCGACACGGCCTCGGCGACGAGCGTCATGATGAAGTCCGACCGGGTGTGCAGCTGGACGGCGACGATCGCGTTGCTCGTCACGCCTCGGGGCCGCACGGCCGTCCAGGCCACCTCGACCGACGCGACGACGAGGTCGAAGACGAAGCGGCCGAGGAACACGAGCGCCCAGCCGAGGTTGAACCGCCCGCTCAGCTCGACCGGCGGCAGGAAGAAGACCCGCGTGACGAGCAAGGCCACGAGGACGCCCGTGACGAACGAGAGCACGGTCAGCTGGTTCCAGAGGAACATCCAGAGGACGACGAGGCCGACGAGGAGGGGCAGCTGACGGAGCAGGCTGCGTCCGACCTCGTGGGCCGAGGGCCGGGCGGTCACGGTGCGCTCCCCTCGTTGTCGGCGGTGTCGCCCTCGCCCTCGGGGAAGACGAGCTGCACGTACGAGTTCGACCCGTAGACCTTGCCCGCCGCGCGCTCGGCGACCCCGTAGAGCGGACCCGCGAAGACGGTCAGCACGAGCGAGACGCCGACCATGCCGACGGTCGCACCGATCATGGTGCGCGGGTTGGCGCGCTTCGCCTGGACGGCGGTGCGGCCGGGCGCCTCCTCGAGACGCTCGGTGAGGGGCGACTCGTGGTCCTCGACGTCGCTGCCGGGACGCCAGAAGGCGAGGTTCCAGGCCCGCATCAGGGCGTAGAGCGTGAGCAGCGACGTCACCGCGCCGGCACCGATCAGCACGTAGACGAGCGGGTCGTCGAGGCGCGCGCCGGCGTCGAAGAGCGCCACCTTGCCGATGAAGCCCGAGAACGGCGGGATGCCGCCGAGGTTCAGAGCCGGGATGAAGAAGAGCACCGCCACCACGGGCGCCGCCTTCAGCAGCCCGCCGAGCCGGAGCACCGAGGCCGTCCCGCCCCGCCGCTCGATCAGCCCCGCCGCCAGGAAGAGCGTGGTCTGCACCGTGATGTGGTGCACCACGTAGTAGATAGTCGCGGCGAGGCCCTCGACGGTGCCGAGCGCGATCCCGAAGATCATGTAGCCGATGTGGCTGACCAGGGTGAACGACAGGAGGCGCTTGATGTCCGCCTGCGCCACCGCGCCCAGGATCCCGATCACCATCGTCAGCAACGAGATGATCAGCAGGTAGACGTTGACGTTGCTCTCGACGAAGAGCACCGTCTCGGTCCGGATGATGGCGTACACGCCGACCTTCGTCAACAGGCCCGCGAACACCGCCGTGACCGGGGCCGGCGCGGTCGGGTACGAGTCGGGCAGCCAGAACGACAGCGGGAAGATCGCCGCCTTGATGCCGAAGGCCGTCAGCAGCATCACGTGGATGATCGTCTGGACGTCCGGCGGGATGGTGTCCATCTTCTGCGCGATGTCCGCGATGTTGACCGTGCCGAGGGCGCCGTAGATCATCGCGATCGACGCCAGGAACAGCACGCTCGACAGCAGGCTCACCACGATGTACGTGACGCCCGCCCGGATGCGCTGCTCGGTGCCGCCGAGGGTGATCAGCACATAGCTCGCGATCAGCAGCATCTCGAAGCCGACGTAGAGGTTGAAGAGGTCGCCCGCAGCGAACGCGTCGAAGACGCCGGCGGCGAGGATGAGGTACGTGGGGTTGTAGATCGAGACGGGGGCGTCGCCGTCGCCGTCCGCCGAGCCCTGCCCGACGGAGAACACGAAGACCGCCAGCAGCACGATCGACGAGATCGTGAGCATCAGCGCCGCGAGGCGGTCGACCACGAGGAGGATGCCGAAGGGCGCCTCCCACCCGCCGACCTGGACCGCGATCGCGCCGTCACGGTCGACGACGACGAGGAGGACGGCGCTGATGGCCACGACGACCGCCAGCGCGGCGATCGTGAGGACGGCCTGGAGCCGGGGCCGCCGGGTCGCGACCAGCGCGGCGCCCGCACCGATGAGGGGCACGAGCACGACGAGCGGGACGAGGAAGTCGAGGTTCACGGTCGGCCTCCTCTCGGATCGTCACGGTAGGTGCCGCGGTCGCGGTCTCGTTCGGGGTGGGCCGGGTCGTGGTCGGGAGCGTGCTCCGGGTCGGCCACCGGGATGGTCTCGCTCGGGGCGTGGTCCCAGGGGTCGTCGTCGTCGAAGGACGACTTCGGCACGGCGGCCTCGGCGTCCGGGCCGAACTCCGTGTCGCCGTCGCTCTCGTCGTCGCCGTCGCCCTGCGTCTCGTCCTCCGCGGGCACCCCGCGGATGCCGATCTCCAGGTCTTCGAGGTCGTCGGCCACGTCGTCCTCCTGCGCGAGCCGCCAGGAGCGGTAGATGAGGGCCAGCAGGAACGCCGAGACGCCGAACGTGATGACGATGGCCGTGAGGATGAGCGCCTGCGGCAGCGGGTCGGCGAAGCTCGACTCGGGCACCTGGCCGTCGGCGATCGGCGCCTCGCCGCTGCGGCCGGACATCGTGAGGATGAGGATGTTCGTCGCGTTGCCCACGAGCAGGAAGCCGAGCAGCACACGGGTCATGCTGCGCTCGAGCATGAGGTAGATGCCGCAGGCGTAGAGCGCTGCCATCACGACGATCAGGATCAACGACGCGCTCATGCGGGGCCCTCCGCCTTGGTCGTCGCCGTGACCGAGGCGTCGCCGCGGTCGTCCTCTTCCTCTTGCCGGTCGACCTCGGCCCCCAGGCTGCGGAGCACGTCGAGCACGAGGCCCACCACGACGAGGTAGACGCCGATGTCGAAGAACGTCGAGGTGACGAACTCGACGTGGCCGAGCAGCGGCACCTCGCCCTCGAACCAGGTCGAGGTGAGCGCGTCGGCGCCGAAGAAGAGGGGCACGACGGCGGTGGCCACGATCACGAGCAAGCCGGTGCCCAGCACCTTGCCGGCGTCGAGGGGCGCCGCGGCGCCGAGCTCGAAGCGCCCGCCCGCGAGGTAGCGCGCCACGAAGGCCATGCCCGCGACCAGGCCGCCGGCGAAGCCGCCGCCCGGCAGGTTGTGGCCGGCGAAGAGCAGGTAGATCGAGACGACGACGATGGCGTGGAAGAGCAGCCGGACGACGACCTCGAGCAGGATCGAGCGGTTCTGCGGCGCCAGCTTGCGGCCGGCGAGCAGCCAGGCGCGTCGGTCGCCCTCGACCTCGGAGCCGACCGCCGTGCTCGACGAGGCGTCGGCCCGGTCGGCCTGGCTGCCGCCGGCCTCGGAGCCGGGGACGACGGGCGCGGGCTCGAGGGCCGGGCGCACCCGGGCGAGGAAGCGCTGGGCACGCGTGCGGCGGGCCGGACGCGGCAGCATGTCGGTGCGCGAGGTGAGGAACACGAGGCTCGCGACGCCGGTCGCGGCCGCGATCAGCACGCTGATCTCGCCCATCGTGTCCCAGCCGCGGATGTCGACGAGGGTGACGTTGACGACGTTCTTGCCGTGGCCCCCGACGACGGCGAGCTCGGGGAACGCGCTCGAGATCGTTCCGCCGCTGCGGGCGCCCAGGGCGACGACGGCGATGGTCGCCATGACGCAGCCGACCGAGACGCCGATGACGGCGCGCAGCGCGCGGTGCGAGCGACCGTTGCGGTCGCCGAGGCGGGCCGGCAGGCGCCGGAGCACGAGCACGAAGGCGATGAGGGTGATCGTCTCGATCAGGGCCTGGGTGAGCGCGAGGTCGGGGGCGCCGTGCAGGGCGAACAGCGCGGCCATGCCGTAGCCGGTCACGCCGACGAGCACGACGGCCTGGAAGCGCTTGTTCGACCGCGCCGCGGCCACGGCGCCGACGATCATCAGGCCGCCGACGGCCAGCTGCGCCGGGTAATCCCAGATGACGGCCGCGTCGGGCCAGCTGCGGTTGGACGACAGCGTGACGATGCTCGACACGACGAAGACGACGAGGATCGTGCCCAGGTAGAACGGCAGCGAGCCGCGCTGCGTCGCCGCCGTCGTGCGCGACGCCGTCTTGTCGATGCCGGTCATGATCCGGACGTAGCCGTCGGAGGCGCGGGGCAGGAACGAGACCGCCTTCTGCGCCGCGGACACCCGCTCGCGCTGCCAGAACATGACGACGCCGAGGACGAGCGAGAGGACGGTCAGGCCGAGGGCCGGCTCGAGGCCGTGCCAGAGGGCGAGGTGGTAGGGGCCGTGCTCGCCCTCGACGTGCGGCAGGGTGTCCGCGTAGCGCGCCATGACGGAGTCGACGGGGGCCGCGACGAAGCCGAGCGCGAGGCTGAGCGCGGCGAGCACGGCCGGCGCGGCGAGGAAGTCGATGTGCTCGCGGACGAAGTCGACCGGGGCGACGTCGCGCTTGCGGGCGAACGCCCCCCAGAGGAACCGCAGGCTGTAGGCCGTGGTGAGGACGGAGCCCACGACGACGCCGACGAGCGCGACCACGCCCCAGGCGCTGCCGTGCTCGGCGTCGGCGAGCAGGGCGGAGAGCACCGCCTCCTTCGCCACGAAGCCGAACGTCGGGGGCACGCCCGCCATCGACGCGAGCGCGATCACGGTGATGACGACGAGGACGGGAGCCTGCCGACCGAGGCCGCTCAGCTTGCGGAGGTCACGCGTCCCGGTGCGGTGGTCGACGATGCCGACGACCAGGAACAGCGTCGCCTTGAACAGCGCGTGCGCGACGAGCAGCGCGAGCGCCGCGAGCCCCGCGTCCCGGGTGCCGTAGCCCGCGATGATCGTGAGGAAGCCGAGCTGGCTGACCGTGCCGTAGGCGAGGACGAGCTTCAGGTCGTGCTGACGGAGGGCACGATAGCCGCCGAGCAGCATCGTCACGACGCCGACGGTGACGACGACTTCTTGCCAGCCGGGCGAGTCGTGGTAGCCGGGAGCGAAGCGGGCGACGAGGTAGATGCCCGCCTTGACCATGGCCGCGGCGTGCAGGTATGCGCTCACCGGGGTGGGGGCGGCCATGGCCGCGGGCAGCCAGAAGTGGAACGGGACGAGGGCCGACTTCGACAGCGCGCCGACGAGCACCAGGATCACCGCGACGGTCACGGCCGTGCCGCTCGGCGGCGACGCGACGAGGGCCTCGATCGAGGAGGTGCCGCCCTGGACGCTGAGGACCACGAGGCCGACCAGCATGGCCAGCCCGCCCGCCGTCGTGACGATGAGGGCCTGGAGCGCGGCCCCGCGGCTCGCCTGCTTGTTCGTGTAGTGACCGATCAGCAGGTACGAGAAGACGCTCGTGGCCTCCCAGAAGACGAAGAGCACGAAGACGTCGTCGCTGGTGACGAGCCCGTACATCGCCCCGGCGAAGGCGACGAGCACGGCGGCGAAGCGGGCGAGGCTCTTCTCCCCGGGCTTGAAGTAGCGAGAGCAGTACACGAGCACGAGCCCGCCCACGCCGGTGACGACGAGGGCCAGCACCCACGACAGGACGTCGAGGCGGAGGGTCAGCGTGATGCCGAGCTGCGGGATCCACGGAACCGACTCGACGACCTGCCCCTGCGACAGGACCTGCGGCCCCTGCAGGGCGGTCATCACCATGGCGGCGAACGGGACGGCCGAGGCCCACAGGAAGAGCGACGGCCCGAGGCGGCGCCCCAGTGCGGCGACGACGATCGAGGCGACCGCGAAGGCCGCGAGAGCAGCGATCATCATGGTGCACCTCCGTCGGCTGGCGAGTTCGTCGGTCGTTCGGGCTGATCGGCGACGAGGAGTCGGGCGGAGAGGTCAGCCTACCTTGCAGTCACCTGGGAGGACCGCCCGACCACGGGGACGCCGGTGGACACATGCGTCCTCAGGCATGCCCCAGGTGCTCGCGCAGGTCGGCGAGCTCGCCCAGCAGCCGCCCGATCGCGGCCGGGTCGGCGACGCGGTGGCTCGCGGCGGTCTCGCCCGGCCCCACCCGGATGCCCAGGTCGCCCTCGCCGAGCGACCGCAGGGCGTCCTCGTCGGTCACGTCGTCGCCGGCGAAGAGCACGGCGGTGGCGCCGACGGCCTCGCGCAGACGGGCGACCCCGTCGTCCTTGCCGGTCGGGCGGACGGCGTACTCGCGCACGTTCTTGCCCTCGCGGCCGTGCACGCCGGGCTCGTCGGCGAGGCGCTGCCGGACGGCCTCGCGCACCTCCGTCGTCGTCGCCTCGTCAGCGAGCCGCGTGTGGAGGGCGAGGCCCGCCGGCTTCTCCTCGACGAAGACGCCCTCGCGGCCGTCGGCCGCCGTGTGCAGCGCCTCGGAGATGACGGCGCGACGGGCGAGCTCGTCCTCGGTCAGGGAGGTCACCTCTCCCCCGATCCGCACCTCGATGCCGTGCGAGCCGACGAGCAGCACCTGCTCGGGCATCTCGCTGATGCGGTCGAGCGACGCGAGGTCGCGACCGGAGACGAGGGCGACGGAGGTGCCCTCCATCTCGAGCAGGCGACGGATCGCCTCCTTCGACTCGGGCAGCGGGCGGGCCGCCATCGGCTGGTCGACCTCGGGCGCGAGGGTGCCGTCGAAGTCGAGGGCGACGAGGAGGCGCGGGGTCGTCGCGAGACGGCCGAGCGCGTCCGAGAGGGCCCGCGACTCGTCGTCCGTGGTCAGGGGGGTCGTGGTCACGAGGCGTCCTCCTCGGCGGGTGCCGTGATCTGCTGGCCGGGGCGCACGTTCTCGAGCGCCTGCAGGAACGACGCGGACCAGCTGGCCACGTCGTGCTCGAGCACGCGCCGACGGAGGGCGCGCATCCGCGTCGTCCGGTCACGGCGCGGCATCTCGATCGCCCGCATGATGGTGTTCTTCAGGCCGCCGATGTCGTGCGGGTTGATCAACAGCGCGCTCTTGAGCTCGTCGGCGGCGCCGGCGAACTCGCTGAGCACGAGCACTCCGTCGTTGTCGCGGCGCACCGCCACGTATTCTTTCGCGACGAGGTTCATCCCGTCGCGGAGGGCGGTGACCAGCATGATGTCGGCGGCGAGGTAGAGGGCCACCATCTCTTCACGCGGGTAGCCGTGGTGGTGGTAGCTGATGGCCGTGTGGCTCATCGTCGCGTAGTCGCCGTTGATCCGGCCGACGGTCAGCTCGATCTCGTCGCGCAGCGTCTTGTACGTCTCGACCCGCTCGCGGCTGGGGCTCGCGACCTGCACCAGCGTCGCGTCCTCGACGCTCAGGCGGCCGTCGGCGAGCAGCTCGCCGAACGCCTTCATCCGGTGGCGGATGCCCTTGGTGTAGTCGAGCCGGTCGACGCCGAGCATGACCGTCTTCGGGTTGCCGAGGCCGGCGCGGATCTCGGCAGCCCTCGCCTGGATGTCGGGCCGCGCGGCGAGTTCTTCGTAGCTGGCGGCGTCGATCGAGATCGGGAAGTGCTTGGCGAGGACCCGGCGCACCTTCGTGCCGCGGCGGGACACGTGCGAGGACCCCGTGGTCGCGTCGTCGTCGACCGGCACCTCGACGTAGGGGCGGGTCGTCCCGTAGCCGAGCAGGTGGCGCACCGCCCGCGAGAAGTTCGAGGCGTCGTCGCCGCGCTGGAACCCGATGACGTCGGCGCCGAGCAGCCCCTCGAGGATCTGGCGGCGCCAGGGCAGCTGCGAGAAGATGCCGAGCGGCGGGAACGGGATGTGGTTGAAGAAGCCGATCGTCACGTCGGGACGCGCCTCGCGGAGCATCTTCGGGACGAGCTGCAGCTGGTAGTCCTGCACCCAGATCGTGCCGCCCTCCTCGGTGATCTCCGCGGCACGGTCGGCGAAGCGCTGGTTCACCTGCACGTACGCCTCCCACCAGAGCCGGTGGTACGTCGGTGCGGCGATGACGTCGTGGTAGAGCGGCCAGAGCGTGTCGTTGCTGAACCCCTCGTAGTAGCGCTGCACCTCCTCGGCGCTGAGGGGCACGGGCACGATGTGGATGCCCTCGTCGACGAACGGCTCGAACTCGAGCTCGGGCTGGCCGGCCCAGCCGACCCAGGCCCCGTCGTTCGCCTTCATGACGGGCTCGAGGGCGGTCACGAGCCCCCCGGGCGAGTGCTGCCAGGACGCGGAGCCGTCCTCGGCGACGACGCGGTCGACGGGGAGGCGGTTGGAGACGACGACGAAGCCGTAGCGCTCAGCGGTGTCAGACATGGGGGTGATCAGCTCCGTTCGACCCCCGGGAGACGGGGGACGGCCAGATTATCAGCGCGCCCGTCCGGCCCCCCGGCGCGGCCTGTCCCCCGGGCGTCCAGCTCAGACGAGCCGCAGCACCTGTCGCGCCGCCTCGGCGAGCGCGCGGCCGTAGCTCCGGCCGTGGCCCGCCGCGTGCACCGCGAGCGGGTGCAGCTGGTGGAGCGGCACCCGGTCGCGCCAGCCGTCCCGGAGGGGCGACGCGTCCTGGTAGCCGGCCAGCGCCTCCTCGAGGAAGGGCAGGCCGAACAGCTGCAGCATCGCCAGGTCGGTCTCGGGGTGGCCGCCGTGCGCGGCCGGGTCGATGAGGACGACGCCGTCGACGTCGACCAGGACGTTGCCGCTCCAGAGGTCGCCGTGCAGGCGGGCCGGCTCGACGTCGTCGTCGAGGGCGCCCGACGCGACGGCCCCGCAGGCACGTTCGACGAGGTCGAGCTCGTCGCGCGTCAGCGACCCTGCCTCGACGGCCCTCCGGGCGAACGGCAGCACGCGCTGGGCGGCGTAGAACGCGCCCCAGCTGTCGCGGGGCGTGCAGTCCTGCTGCCGTCGGCCGATGAAGACGGGGCCCTGCCAGCCCGCGGGAGGTGCCCCGAAGGCGTCTGCGCCGGCCGCGTGGGTGGCGGCGAGCGCCGCGCCGAACCGCCGTGCCGCCTCCGGCGTCGGTCGGGTCTCGTGCACGGCCTCGAGTGCGATGCGGCCTGCCGAGACCGACTCGACGGCCACGATCCTCGCGCCTCCGCGGGGCGTGGCGTCGGCCAGCCAGGCGAGCCCTGCCGCCTCGGCCTCGAAGAAGTCGTCAGGGGCGTCGGCGCGCTGCTTCACGTGCGAGGTCACGTGGATAGCATGCCCCCATGACCGAGGCCCCGACCGCGACCCGCACCCCGACCCGGACCCGGGCGTACCGGGAGGGGCGGCTCGTGGCCGAGGGGTTCCCCCTCGCCGATGTGAGCGACCACCTCGCCACCGACGGCTGCACCGTGTGGGTCGACCTCACCGACCCGACCGCGGCGGACTTCGACGACCTCGAGGACGAGCTGGGGCTGCACGAGCTCGCCGTCGAGGACGCCCTGCAGGACGGCCAGCGGCCGAAGGTCGACCGCTACGAGAACCACCTCTTCGCCGCCCTCTACGACGTGTCGTTCGACGCGGCGTCGGGAGAGCTGACGACGAGCGAGGTCAAGGCGTTCGTCACTGCCAGGGCGCTCGTGACGATCCACCACGCCGACTTCGACGCGCGACGGCTCCACGAGGCGTTCGACAGGAGCCCCGACCTCGCCTCCCACGGCGTCTCCTTCTTGCTCTGGGGCGTGCTCGACGTGGTCGTCGACCGGCACTTCCACGCCGTCGACGCGCTCGACGACGAGATCGAGGGCATCGCCGACGACCTGTTCGACCCCGCGCCTCGCACCCTCGACGTGCAGAAGCGGTCGTTCGCGCTGCGCAAGAGCCTCGTGCGGCTGCGACGCGTCGCGTCGCCGATGCGCGAGGTGCTCAACACGCTCCTGCGGCGCGACCTGCACGACCTCGACCCGGTGATGCAGCCCTACTACCAGGACGTCTACGACCACGTGGTCCGCGTCGCCGAGCAGAACGACTCGCTCCGCGACCTCGTCTCGACCATCCTCGACACCAACCTCAACCTGCAGTCGAACCGGATGAACGGGATCATGAAGAAGGTGACGAGCTGGGCGGCGATCATCGCGGTGCCCACCGCCATCACCGGCTTCTACGGCCAGAACGTGCCCTACCCCGGCTTCAGCACGGTCGGGGGCTTCGTCACCTCGTGCGTGCTCATCGTCGGCGTGGGCGGCGTGCTCTGGTGGCAGTTCCGCAAGCGCGACTGGCTGTAGGAGGCGGTCGGCGGCCCCGAGGGCGTTCCCCGGTCGTTCGCCGGACGTTCATCCCTGCTCGGCTCCCCCGCCGCGGGCCCGGTCGTAGCCTGGCCGCGTGATCACGGTCGGAACGAGCACGTCCTGCGTCTCCCCGCTGCCCGTCGACGAGGCGTTCCGCCTCGCGAGGACCACCAGCTTCGACGGGGTGGAGGTGATGGTGACCGCCGACCGGGCGAGCCGGGACGCCCGGCTGCTCCGCGCCTCCTCGGCTCGCTGGGGGCTGCCCGTGCTGTCGGTGCACGCACCGGTGCTGCCGCTCGCCCACTTCGCGCTCGGCCGCGACCAGGGCGAGAAGCTGCGGCGCTCGGCCGAGCTCGCAGCCGAGCTCGGCGCGGCCACCGTGGTCGTGCACCCGCCGTTCCGGTGGCAGCGTCGGCACGCCGCGCGGTTCGTCGACCTGGTGAGGGAGCTGGCGGCGACGACCGGCGTCGAGCTCGCGGTCGAGAACATGTTCCCCTGGCGTGCGGGCCCGGTCGTCGCCGACGTCTACTCCCCCGGCCACGACCCGTCCACCCTCGACGTCGACGCGGCGGTGCTCGACTTCTCGCACGCCGCCGTCGCCGGGCGCGACGCGCTCGACCTCGCGCTGGCGCTGGGGCCGCGCCTCCGCCACGTGCACCTCTGCGACGGGCTCGTCTCGCCGCGGCCCGGCGGCCTCGTCGACCAGCACCTCGTCCCGGGCACGGGCGACCAGCCGGTGGCCGAGGTCCTGAGGCACCTGGCGCAGTCGGGCTGGTCCGGCTCGGTCGTCGCCGAGGTGCACTCCTCCGGCCGGGCCGCGGACGAGGCGGTGCTCACGGACATGCTG
>NZ_CAUPYL010000012.1:0-30219 GCF_963515265.1 uncultured Frigoribacterium sp. | reverse complement strand
GCCGTGCCGTCGCCTCCGACATCGACCTGACGGTCCACGACGCCCGCACGCTGGCCGTGACCGGCCCCAACGGCGCGGGCAAGTCGACGCTCGCCCTGACGCTCGCCGGCCTGCTCGCCCCGGTCTCCGGCGAGCTGCGTGCCACGCCCGAGCTCGCGGCCGGGGCGGGCGAGGCACCAGTGCGGTGGCGCTCGCGCGAGCTGCTCACCCGGGTCGGCACGGTGTTCCAGGACCCGGAGCACCAGTTCCTCACCCCCACCGTGCGTCGCGAGCTGGCGGTCGGGCCGGAGGCGCTCGGCGAGCCGGCCGCGCAGGTCGACGAGCGCGTCGACGAGCTGCTGACCCGCCTCCGGCTGGACCACCTCGCCGGCGCGAACCCGTTCACGCTGTCCGGGGGCGAGAAGCGGCGCCTGTCGGTGGCGACCGTCCTCGCGTCGCGGCCCCGCCTCCTCGTGCTAGACGAGCCGACCTTCGGGCAGGACGCCCGCACCTGGCGCGAGCTCGTGGCTCTGCTGGCGGCGCTCGTCGACGAGGGCCGCAGCGTCGTCGCGGTCACCCACGACGCCGAGTTCGTCGCCGCGCTGGCCGACGACGTGGTCGTCCTCGAGCGGCCCGTCGTCGTGGGGGAGGCGCGGTGAGCCTGCTCGAGGCGGTCGAGACCGACCGCGTCGTCGGGCGGGTCAACCCCGTCGCGAAGCTCCTCGCCGCGCTCGTCGTGTCGGTGGTGCTGCTGCTCTCGATCGACTGGGTGTCGGCGGGGGTGGCGCTCGGTCTCGAGCTGCTGCTGCTGCCCTGGGCGGGACTCTCGGCGAGGCAGCTGCTCCGGAGGACGGCGCCGCTCTGGATCGCGGCGCCGATGTCGGTCGTCGTCACGGTGCTCTACGGCCGCGACGACGGCGCCGTGCTGCTGCAGTTCTGGTGGATCAGCGTGACGGAGGGGTCCGTCTCGTTGGCCTTCGCCATCGGCCTGCGCATCCTCGCGGTCGGCATCCCCGGCATCGTCTTGCTCGCCACGACCGACCCCACCGACCTCGCCGACGGCCTCGCCCAGGTGCTGCGGCTGCCGGCGCGGTTCGTGCTCGGCGGCCTCGCGGGGCTCCGGCTCGCCGGGCTGTTCGCGGACGACTGGCGCCAGCTCGCCCTCGCCCGTCGGGCACGGGGGGTCGCCGACGCCCGCGGCCCGGTCGCCGCCGCACGCCGCCTCGCCGGGCAGGCGTTCGCCCTGCTGGTCCTGTCGGTGCGGCGCGGGAGCAAGCTCGCGACCGCGATGGAGGCGAAGGGCTTCGGCTCGGACATGGAGCGCACCTGGGCCCGGCCGTCGACCGTGGGGCTCCGGGACGCCGTGCTGGTCGTGATCGGCGTGCTCGTCGCGGCGGCTGCCGTCACGGCCGCGGTGCTCGCGGGGACCTGGGAGTTCGTCCTTGCCTGACGTCGGGGCAGGCGAGGCTGGCTCGCCGGCCGTGGGCTCGCCGGGCGTGCGCCCGCGCGACGTCGTCGTCGACCTGCTGACGAGGGCGCAGGAGGCGCGGGTCGGCGGAGACAGGGTGGTGCTGCTGATCGACGGCCGGTCGGGCTCGGGCAAGACCACGCTGGCGCGTCACCTGGTCGACGCGTGGCCGGTGGACCAGCTCGGGCCGGTCCAGCTCGTCCACCTCGACGACGTCTACCCGGGCTGGCACGGGCTCGAGGCGGCGTCGCGGATCGTCGAGTCGGGGATCCTGGCGGCGGCGGACCCGGGGTGGACCACGTGGGACTGGGAGCACGGCGTGCCGGGGGAGGGGCGGACGCTCGACCCGGCCGTCTCGGTGGTCGTCGAGGGCGCCGGGGCGCTGACCCGCGCCTCCTCGGCCCTGGCGACGCTGCGCGTCTGGCTGGAGCTCGACGACGAGACGCGGCGGTCCCGTGCGCTGGGGCGCGACGGCGCGACCTACGAGCCGTGGTGGGACGTGTGGGCCGAGCAGGAGGAACGTCACCTCGCGGTCGAGCACCCGCGGAGCCTCGCCGACGTCGTGGTTGACGTCGGGCCCGGCGACTCCGTCGGCGGCTCGAGCGACGCCCCCGTCGGCGGCCCGGCGGGCTAGGCCCAGCCGAGCTCGTGCAGCTGGGCGTCGTCGATGCCGTAGAAGTGCGCGATCTCGTGGACGAGCGTCACGTGGATCTCGTCGCGGAGCTCCGCCTCGGTGTCGACGACGGCGAGGTGCGGCTCGCGGTAGAGGATGATCCGGTCGGGCAGCTCGCCGAAGCCGTAGGTGCCGCGCTCGGTGAGGGCGACGCCGTCGTAGAGGCCGAGCAGGTCGAGGGAGCCGTCCTCGGGGCGGTCGTCGGTGACGAAGACGACGTTGTCGAGACCGTCGACCATGTCGTCGGGCAGCTCGTCGAGCTCTGCCACCACCAGCTCGTCGAACCGCGCGAGGCTCAGCGTCGCCGGGTCGATGCCTGCCGCCGCCGCGCCGTCAGCTCTCTCGTCGTCCACCGGCCCAGCGTCCCACACGCCCCTGACCGCCGAGGTGCCCACGCGACACCGACAAACCACCGTGGGACATCACGCCGCTTCGTCGCTCCCAAGTAGCGACCGGTGCCCCGACGCGACGAGCGAAGCGAAGTTGCCCCTCGCCCGCTCACCGATGCACCTACCCGGCCACCAACGACGTCTTCGACGCGGAACGCGTCGAAGACTGAAAGGCACCGAAAACCCCAAAAAGCCCTGCCGAGTAGGGCAGGGCTTTTCCATTGGGGTGAGTAACGGGGCTTGAACCCGCGGCCTCCTAGACCACAACCAGGCGCTCTACCAGCTGAGCTATACCCACCATGCGCGACTGCCGAAGCGATCGCAACGAGAAGACTCTACTACAGCCGGGGCGCCCATTCGTCCACGACGGCCTTCGAGATCGCCTGGACGTCGTCGGTGGTGGGGCCGGGGTCGGCGACGAAACCGGCACGGCGGTAGTACTCGAGCTCGCGGATGGACTCGAGGATGTCGGCGAGGGCACGGTGGCCGCCGTGCTTCTGGGGTGCGTTGAAGTAGACGCGGGGGAACCAGCGGCGGGCGAGTTCTTTGATGGAGGAGACGTCGACGCTGCGGTAGTGCAGGTGACCGTCGACGCGGGGCATGTACTTGGCGAGGAACGCACGGTCGGTGCCGATGGTGTTGCCGGCGAGGGGCGCGTGCTGCTCGGTCGGGACGTACTTCAGGATGTACTCGAGCACCTCGTACTCGGCCTCGGCGAGGCTGGCGCCGTTCGGGATCTCGTCGATCAGCCCGGAGGTCGTGTGCATCTCGGTGACGAAGTCGCCCATGTTGTCGAGGGCCGACTGGTCGGGCTTGATGACGATGGTGAAGCCGGGGTGCACGGGCACGAGGTCGAAGTCGGTGACGACGACGGCCACCTCGACGAGCTCGTCGACGGCGATGTCGAGACCCGTCATCTCGCAGTCGATCCACACCAGTCGGTCGTTCGTCGTAGCCATGCGGCCACTCTAGTCCGGGCCGGGCGCGCGGGTCGCGGCTACGAGACCTCGCCGGCGGAGATCGCCTCGGCCTCGACGCGGGTCGACTCGGGGCCGTCGTCGACGCGGCGCAGCGCGCGACGCCCCGCGAGGATGATCACGAGGCCGACGGCGACGCTCGCGGCGGCGAAGACGTAGGCGGCACTCGGCGCGATGCTGTCGGCGAGCAGCGTGGCCACCGGCGGGGCGATCGCTCCGCCGATGAACCGCACGGCCGAGTACGCGCTCGACGCGACCGAGCGGGGCAGGTCGGTGGCCTCCATGACGCTCTCGGTGAGGACGGTGTTCAGCACGCCGAGCACGAGGCCGCCGACGACGACGCAGGTGACGAGCGCCGCGGGAGTGCCGACGAAGAGGGCCGCCGCGAGCAGGTCGAGCGTGAGGAGGGGGAGGGCGATGCGCAGCACCGTCGTCCGCTTCATCCGGGCCGTCAGCAACGGGGCGACCCACACCGAGGTGATCGCGAGGCCGACGCCCCAGCCGAAGAAGGTGAGGCCGATGCCCATGGCGCCGAAGCCGAGCGGGTACGGGGTGTACGCCAGCAGCACGAAGAAGCCGATGTTGTAGAAGAACGCGGTCGCCGCGAGGGTCCCGAGGGCCGGCACGGCCAGCGCGCGGAACGGCGCGGACAGCTTCGTGGGCGTCGGCTTCTCGATCGCACCGCCCTTCAGGAACACCGCGATGGCGATGAACGCGATCGCCATCAGCGCGGTGACGCCGAAGAAGGGTCCGCGCCAGCTCACCGAGCCCAGCAGGCCGCCGATGAGGGGGCCGATCGCGATGCCGAGGCCGAGGGCGGCCTCGTACAGGATGATGGCGGAGGCGGTGCCCCCGGAGGCGGCGCCCACGATCGTCGCGAGCGCGGTCGAGATGAAGAGGGCGTTGCCGAGGCCCCAGCCGGCACGGAAGCCGATGACCTCCCACACGTCGCCGCTCGTGGCGGCGAGCACGGCGAAGACGACGATCAGGGCGAGGCCGATCATGAGCGTCTTCTTGGCGCCGAGGCGGCTCGAGACCCAGCTGGTGAAGAACATCGCGATGCCGGTGACGGCCAGGTAGCTGGTGAAGAGCAGCTCGGTCTGCGTCGGGGTCGCCTTCAGCGACTCGGCGATGGCAGGCAGGATCGGGTCGACGAGGCCGATGCCCATGAAGGCGACGACGCAGGCGAACGCGATCGCCCAGACGGCGGTGGGCTGCTCGAGGATGCTCGGCTTCGCGGCGCCGGGGCCGGTGCTCGCGGCCGTGCCGTGGCTCGCGGCGCTCACGCGGACACCGCCTCGGACGCGACGCGGGTGCTCAGCAGCTGGGCGGCGTGGTCGAGCACGCGCCACTCGTCGTCGTCGAGGTCGTCGAAGAGATGGCCGAGCGCGGTCGCGAGCTGGCCCTTCCACTCGGCCAGCGCCTCCGTGCCCTTGGGGGTGATGGCGATGAGCCAGGCGCGGGAGTCGTCGACGTCGGCGATGCGGCGGACGAGCTCGTCGTCGGCCAGGCCGTGGATGAGCTTGGTCATCGTGGGCTGGCTGACGCGGCTCGTCCGGGCGAGGTCGCCGACGCGCATCGAGCCGTCGGTCGTGAGGATCGAGAGCGTGCGCCAGACGGCGGGCGAGGTCGTGCGGCCGGTCTCCTGCGCGGCGATCCGCGTCAGGCGATGGGTCGACGTCAGGAGGTTCTCCAGGATGTCGGTCGGCTGTGAAGTCATCCGGCAAGTGTATAGCCAGTCTATATAGCTTGGCAATGTGAATGGGTCTCGCGACTGCCCCGACGGTCGGATCCCGGGGGAGGCGCCCCCAAGCTGGGCGAGGGATCGGTGCCCCCTGGTAGAACGGCTCCATGACAGACAGCAAGCCCACCGTGGCCGAGGGATCCGAGTACGTCGTCTTCTTCGAGGGCGGCCCGAGCGACGGCCGCACCGACACTCGCATCAGCACCAACGGCTCCTACGACGAGGAGATCGTCGACTACGTCCTCGTCGAGGGCATCGAGACCGGCTTCGTCTACACGGCTCGCGAGGCAAAGATGAACGCCGACCAGCTCCAGGTCCACTACGAGCTCGACGAGAAGGACAGCGACCCCGTCGACGACCTCGAGAACCGAGGCGACCGCACCGACCAGGCCGGCTCCGTCTGATCTCGGTCCGGCACGACACGAGGAGGCGCGAGGGAACATTCCCTCGCGCCTCCTCGTTGTCCCGGCCATGAAGCTCGAGCTGTACACGTCCGCGTTCTGTGCTCCCTGCCACGCGGCCCGCGCCGTCGTGGCTGAGGCACAGGCCCTCGTCCCTGCCCTCGTGGTCGACGAGGCGGACGTCGCCGCGCGTGCCGACCAGGCCGAGGCGCGGGGCATCACGAGCACGCCGACCATTGTCGTGCTGACCGACGACGGCACCGAGGTGTTCCGCGCGGCGGGTGCACCGCGTCTCGACCAGGTGCTGGGAGCGCTGGCCCTCGCCGTCTGACGGCGTCGCCGCCCGGGCGGACCGGGCCCACGCGCTATCGTGGGGGGCACGCCCTCGTAGCTCAGCGGATAGAGCAGGAGCCTTCTAATCTCTTGGTCGCAGGTTCGATTCCTGCCGAGGGCACCGTGACGTGATCCACGTGGTGCTTCTCATCTCGTGGTCGCAGGTTCGATTCCTGCCGAGGGCACCGTGACGTGATCCACGTGCCCCGGACCCCTACGCGTCGGGCGTCGTCCGGCGGCGGACGTCCTGGGCGCTGACCTGCTGGCCGTACGACGTCGTGTCCGGGTCGACGTCCGTGTCGTCGTCAGGCGACGACGTCACGACCGCCTCGGTGCGGGTCTCGGACGGGGCCTCGCGAGCCGGGGTCGGCTCGTCGGCGGGACGCGTCGCGGGAGAGACCGGTGCCCGCCACTGCTCGTAGCCCGGTGCACCCGTCTGTGCAGGCTGCGCGGGCTGCGTCGACGTGGTCGGTCGCGTCTCACGGGAGGCCGTGGCCGCCTGCTCCGCCTCCCAGGCCTTCTGACGCGCGTCGAGTCCCTTGTCGACGTCCGCCTCCTCGTAGCTCCACCGTTCGAGGTCGGCCCTGAAGAGCTTCTTCGCACGCCCGGGTTTGTTCTGCCACTCGATCAGTCGGTCGCGCAGCTCGTCGAGGGCGTGCCCCGAGTCGTAGCTGAAGCTCGCGGAGTTCCGCTTGAGCTCCGCGATCTCGTGCTCGGCCCAGCTGGCCGCGGTGCCTGCTCCGGAGACCGGCAGCAGGCGGAGCCGCACCTCGCTCTCCTGGGCGAGGTGGTCGGCGTAGGCGCGCTCCTCCGGCCCGAGCGAGCTCCAGATCGCCGCCTTGCGCGCAGCCGTGACGATGCCGGCGACCGCCGTGGCCTTCGCCTCGTCGTCGTGCATCGCGACCACGCGGCGCATGGCCGCACGGCCGACGAGGGCGGCGATCACGCCCGCCAGGACGATGGCCACGAAGGGCACCACGGCCCCCGAGACGATGCGCCACCCGGCGTCCGACGACAACCATTCCACGAAGCTGTTCCACCACTGCATGCGGCGAACTCTACAGCTGAGGTCGAAGGTCGAGCGGGCACCTGCCAGGTGTGCCGTGGGCCGTCCGCCGGGCTCAGGCGAAGCGGAAGCAGTCCGTGGCGTCGGACCGGCTCCAGAACTCGCCGATCTCGACGAACCGACGCTCGCGGGCGACGAAGCGCTTGGCGCGCCAACGGTCGCCGAGCGGGTCGTCGAGCCGCTCCACGTAGCCGAGCACCTCGCCGCCGGCCCGGGTGACCCGAGCGAGGTCGTCGCGGACCTGCACGAGGCGGAGGCCGCCGCGGGTCTCGGTGAGGGCCTCGCGCGTCGCCGCCGCGGCGGGTGTCGTCGTGGAGGCGCGGGTGTCGCCCGGGGTGAGGATCGTGGTGCTCGTGAGGGTCACGTCGTGCTCCTGAAGGTCATCCGGCCGATGCTGTCGAGGACGAGCACCACGGTACGGACGACCACCGACATCGACGACGCCGCCCGCTCCCTCGAGGGGAGCGGGCGGCGTGACGGTGCGGCCCCGGGAGGACCCCGCGTCTCAGCGGTCGGTGCCGTCCACCGCGAACGGCTCGATCGCGGCGATCTCGTCGTCGCTCAGAGCCGCGCCGTGCAGGGCGTCGAGGCTGTCGTCGAGCTGCGCGACCGACGACGCGCCGATGAGCGCGCTCGTCACGGCGGGCTGCCGCAGCACCCAGGTCAGGGCGAGCTGGGCGAGCGACTGGCCGCGCGCCTCCGCGATCTCGTTCAGGCCCCGCACGCGCTCGAGGTAGGTCTCGTCGAGGGCGTCCTCGGTGAACCAGCGGCCCTCGGCGGCACGCGACCCTGCCGGGGCCTTGCCCGAGAGGTACCGGTTCGTCAGCAGGCCGCCGGCGAGCGGCGAGAAGACGATCGAGCCGACGCCGTTCTCGAGCAAGGTGTCGAAGAGCCCCTTCTCGGGCGCCCGGTCGAACATGTTGTAGCGCGGCTGGTGGATGAGCAGCGGCACGCCCTCGTCGGCGAGGGCGTCGATCGCCGCCTGCGTCTGCTCGGGGTCGTAGTTCGAGATGCCGGCGTAGAGGGCCTTGCCCTGGTGCACGGCCGTCGCGAGGGCGCCCATCGTCTCCTCGATCGGGGTCTCGGGGTCGGGCCGGTGCGAGTAGAAGACGTCGACGTAGTCGAGGCCGGTGCGCTCGAGGCTGGCCTCGAGCGAGTTCAGCAAGTACTTGCGCGAGCCGCCGTCGCCGTACGGGCCCGGGCGCATGTCGTAGCCGGCCTTCGTGGAGATCACGAGCTCGTCGCGGTAGGGCACGAGGTTCGCCGCGTGGACGCGACCGAACTGCTCCTCCGCCGAGCCGTAGGGCGGCCCGTAGTTGTTCGCGAGGTCGAAGTGGGTGACGCCGCGGTCGAAGGCGCGCAGCACGATGTCGCGCTGCGTCTCGAGGGCGCGGTCGGTGCCGAAGTTGTTCCAGAGGCCGAGGGAGATGCGGGGCAGCTTGAGGCCGCTGCGCCCGGTGCGGACGTAGTCCAGCTTCGAGTACCGCTCGTCGTCGGCGACGTAGGGAGTGAAGGGTGATCTCATGTCGTCAGCCTAGGGCGGGAGTACCCTCGCCGACATGACCACGTTCGTGCTCGCCGGCGGCTGCTTCTGGTGCCTCGACGCGGTGTTCCGCACCCTCGACGGGGTCTCGGCGGTCGTCTCCGGCTACACGGGCGGCCGGACGGCGCACCCCTCGTACGACGACGTCTGCACGGGGACGACCGGGCACGCCGAGGCGGTCTCGGTCACGTTCGACCCCGCGGTGCTCCCGGCCGACGTCGTGCTCGACGTGTTCTTCACCCTGCACGACCCGCGGCAGCTCGACCGACAGGGCGCCGACGTCGGCACGCAGTACCGCTCGGCGATGTTCGCGGCCGACGACGAGCAGGTCGAGCTGTTCGAGGCGGCCCGCGACCGTGCCGCCGAGACGTGGGGCGGAGGCGTCGTCACGACCGTCGAGCGGCTCGGCCCCTGGACCGAGGCCGAGCCCGAGCACCAGGACTTCTTCGAGAAGAACCCGGGCCAGGGCTACTGCACCGCGGTCGCCCTGCCCAAGGTGACGAAGGTCCGCAAGAGCTTCGCGAGGTGGGTGCTCGCGACCTGAGCGCGCGCCGCGCAGCTGCGCGGCGCGCTCGATGATCCACTGCAGAGAGGACGGTGCTCGACGATGAGCGACCAGACCAGCACGACCAGTACTGCCAGCACGACCAGCACGACGGACACGAGCAGCACGACCGACGCCGCGGAGTCCGCCGGCCAGACCTGGGTCGCAGCAGGCCCGGCGGGGACGGTCGGGTCGATCGGGCGCACGGGCGACGGGTTCGTCGTCCGTCTCGTCGGCCGGCCCGAGCAGAGCGGCGAGTACCCGACCCTCGCCGTGGCGAAGAGCGCGCTCTTCGCGGCTCTCGGCCCGGGCGCCGAGTACCCGGAGTTCCACGAGCACTGAGCACCTCGGGGCGACAGCTCTCGTCCCTCCCCGTCGCGACGGGCCGGGCACTCCCTCCACAAGGAGGCGCGGTGCCCGCCCGCCCACCGGCTCGGTCCCGTGAGACTCCCCGCATGACAGACACCATCACCCTCACCGGGATCATCGCCACCGACCCTCGCGTCGTCACCACCGAGGCCGGCCTCGACATCGCCAGCTTCCGGCTCGCCTCGACCCATCGACGCTTCGACCGCGTCAAGGACGAGTGGGTCGACGGCGACACGAACTGGTACACCGTCACCGCGTTCCGGGCGCTCGGGGCCAACGCGGGCCACAGCCTCCACAAGGGCGAGCGGGTCGTCGTCCTCGGCCGTCTCCGTGTCCGTGCGTGGGAGGCCGGCGACAAGTCGGGCACGACCGTCGAGGTCGACGCGGACTCGATCGGCCACGACCTCCGCTGGGGCCGCTCGGCGTTCGTCCGCTCGACGTCCGCTGCGGCCGCCCCCACGGGCGAGTCCGAGGCGACCGCAGGAGGCGCGGCGGGCGACGCCGCGACGGCTCCTGCTGTCGAGCCGTCCGCCTCCCCGTCCGGTGGATGGGCCACGGGCGGCGGCCCTGCCCTCGACGAGCAGGCTCCCTCGACGTCCGGCACCGCCGAGGAACCCGCCCGTCGCGAACCCGCCGACGCGGTCGACCGGGTGGGCGTGCCGCCCTTCTGACCCGCCGGGGGCGTCGGCATCCGACCCCGGCCCGCGTCGTAGGATCGTCACGGCCCTGACCGGGCCCGCCGAGGAAGGCCCCCCGTGACCCGTCTCCCACTCGTCGCCCTGCGCGCGGGCGCCGTCGTGTTCGTCGCCCTCGCGTTCGCCGGCTGCACGTCGGGCGAGACCGCCCCGAGCCCCGTGCCGACCACGGACGGCGCGACGCCTGCGCCCGACCCGACGCTGACGGCCGACTCGACGACCGAGCAGGCGAAGGCGTTCTTCGACATGACGGTGTCGCGCCATCTCGACAGCGGCGGAGCGGGCGACGGTCGCACGATCGTCGACACGCTGACGGCGGCGGGCTTCGACAAGGCGGCCATGCAGGTCACTCCGGACTCGACGTCGATCGGGCGCGCGGCCGACACCGTGCAGTTCTCGGTGCTCTGGGGCAGCGACTGCCTCGTGGGCCAGACCGGGGCGACCGGGTTCGCCAGCGAGGTCGCACCCGTCCTCGGCACGGGGTCCTGCCTGGTCGGCACCACCCGCACGATCGACTGGTGACGGCGCCCCACCGATAGACTGGTGGGCATGGCCGAATACATCTACTCCATGGTCCGTGCCCGCAAGGCGGTCGGCGACAAGCTGATCCTCGACGACGTGACCATGTCGTTCATCCCCGGCGCCAAGATCGGCGTCGTCGGCCCCAACGGTGCCGGCAAGTCCACGATCCTCAAGATCATGGCCGGGCTCGACACCCCCAGCAACGGCGAGGCCAAGCTCTCGCCCGGCTACACCGTCGGCATCCTCATGCAAGAACCGGAGCTCGACGAGACCAAGAGCGTCCTCGAGAACGTGCAGGAGGGCGTCGGCCCGATCAAGCAGAAGCTCGACCGCTTCAACGAGGTGTCGGCCGCGATGGCCGAGCCCGACGCCGACTTCGACGCGCTGCTCGCCGAGATGGGCACCCTGCAGGAGGAGATCGACGCGGCCGACGCGTGGGATCTCGACTCCCAGCTCGAGCAGGCCATGTCGGCCCTGCGGACGCCTCCGGGCGACGCCGAGGTCGCGAACCTCTCGGGCGGCGAGAAGCGCCGCGTCGCGCTCTGCAAGCTGCTGCTCCAGAAGCCCGACCTGCTGCTCCTCGACGAGCCCACCAACCACCTCGACGCCGAGAGCGTGCTCTGGCTCGAGCAGCACCTCAGCAAGTACCCCGGCGCCGTCCTCGCCGTGACGCACGACCGGTACTTCCTCGACCACGTCGCCGAGTGGATCGCCGAGGTCGACCGTGGTCGCCTCTACCCCTACGAGGGCAACTACTCGACCTACCTCGAGAAGAAGGGCGAGCGCCTCCAGGTGCAGGGCAAGAAGGACGCGAAGCTCGCCAAGCGCCTCTCGTCCGAGCTCGAGTGGGTGCGCAGCAACGCCAAGGGCCGCCAGGCCAAGTCGAAGGCACGTCTCGCCCGCTACGAGGAGATGGCGACCGAGGCCGAGCGCACGAGGGTCCTCGACTTCGAGGAGATCGTGATCCCCGTCGGGCCGCGTCTCGGCTCGCAGGTCATCGACGCGAAGAAGCTGCGCAAGCAGTTCGGCGAGCGGGTGCTGATCGACGACCTCACCTTCACGCTGCCCCGCAACGGCATCGTCGGGGTCATCGGCCCGAACGGCGTCGGCAAGACCACGCTCTTCAAGACGATCGTCGGCCTCGAGCCCCTCGACGGCGGCGACCTGCGGGTCGGCGAGACCGTCGACATCTCGTACGTCGACCAGAGCCGCGGCGGCATCGACGCGAACAAGAACCTGTGGGAGGTCGTGTCCGAGGGCCACGACTACATCACGGTCGGCAAGACGGAGATCCCCTCGCGGGCCTACGTCTCGCAGTTCGGCTTCAAGGGCCCGGACCAGCAGAAAAAGGCCGGGGTGCTCTCCGGCGGTGAGCGCAACCGCCTCAACCTGGCCCTGACCCTCAAGCAGGGCGGCAACCTCCTCCTGCTCGACGAGCCCACCAACGACCTCGACGTCGAGACCCTGGGCAGCCTCGAGAACGCGCTGCTCGAGTTCCCCGGCTGCGCCGTGGTCATCACCCACGACCGGTGGTTCCTCGACCGGATCGCGACGCACATCCTCTCGTGGGAGGGGCTCAACGACGACGGCACCCCCAACTGGTACTGGTTCGAGGGCAACTTCGAGTCCTACGAGGAGAACAAGATCGAGCGTCTCGGCGCCGACGCGGCGAAGCCCAGCTCCGCCACGTACCGCAAGCTGACGCGCGACTGAGATGACCCGCCTGCACGTGCCGACCCGGGTCCGCTGGAGCGACCTGGACGCGTACCGGCACGTGAACAACGCGTCGATGCTGCGCCTCCTCGAGGAGGCGCGCATCGACGCGTTCTGGGTGTCGGACGGCACGGTCGGCGAGACGTCGGGCGCGGCCGTGCTCGACGGCCGGCCGGACGCCGCCACGATGACCCTCATCGCGCGACAGGAGCTCGAGTACCTGGTGCCGGTGCCGTACCTCCGCGCGCCCCTCGACGTGCAGATCTGGATCGGCCGTCTCGGGGGCGCCAGCCTCGAGGTCTGCTACGAGGTGTGGTCGCCCGCGGCGGTCGAGCCCGCCGTGCTCTACACGAAGGCGTCGACCTCGATCGTCCTCGTCGACACGGCGTCGGGGACGCCGCGACGCATCACCGACGACGAGCGCGCCGCCTGGACGCCGTTCGTCGAGGACCCGCTGACGTTCCGACGCCGCTGATCCGCGCCGTGGGCCGCTGATCGCGGCCGTCGACTGCGCTCGGCCGCGCTCGGCCGGGTCAGGCGCGGGGCACCCGCACCATCCCCTCCTGGGCGACGCTCGCGACGAGCGTGCCGGAACGGTCGTAGATGCGCCCGAGGGAGAGCCCGCGGCCGCCGACGGCAGTCGGGGACTCCTGCACGTAGAGCAGCCACTCGTCGACGCGGGCCGGGCGGTGCCACCACATGGCGTGGTCCAGGCTCGCGACCTTGAGCCCGGGCGTCACGAGCGGCACGCCGTGGCGCCGGTAGATCGGCTCGAGCAGCGTGTAGTCGCTGGCGTACAGCAAGGAGGCGCGGTGCAGGTCGGGATCGTCGGGCAGCGTCCCCGTCGCGCGCAGCCACACCGCCTGGTGCTCGACCCGGGCGCCCTCGACGCTGAAGTAGACCGGCGACGGCACGTGGCGCATGTCGAAGGCCCGGTCCGCCGCCCAGGCCTGGGCGATCGGGTGGTCGACGGCGCCGAGCAGCTCGGCGTCGCTCGGCACGTCTTCCGGCTCGGGCAGGCCGTCGGGCATGGCGACCTGGTGCTCGAGGCCGTCGTCCGGTGTCTGGAAGGACGCGATCATGGAGAAGATCGGCAGTCCGTCCTGGGACGCCTGCGTACGGCGGGTGGCGAACGACCGGCCGTCGTGGATGCGGTCGACCGTGAACGTGATGGGGATCGTGAGGTCGCCCGGCCGGAGGAAGTATCCGTGCAGCGAGTGGACGGGTCGGTCGCCGACGATGGTCCGCTGGGCGGCGACGAGCGCCTGCGCCATGACCTGCCCGCCGAAGACCCGGCCGAGCGGCTCGGGCTGCGACGTGCCGGTGAAGACGTCCTGCCCGCCGACGATGCCGGCCGGGGCGAGGTCGAGGGTGGCGAGCAGGTTCTGCAGGGGATCGGCGCTCATCCGATGTAGTTTAGGGGGCCGATGAGCCGTACATTCGCCCTCCCCGATTCCCTGTCCCTCAGCGACCTCGCGACCTTCCTGGGCCGCGCCGGCCGAGTCGAGGACGGCTCCGTGCGCCTCGTCGCCGGCTCCGGCGTCCTCGCGGTGTACGCCGCCGTCTTCTACCCGCTGGGGCTGCTCGACTCGAGCCCGACGGTGCTGGGCCTCCGCACCTTCCAGCTCGACGACGCCCCCGAGTTCGACGCGGTGGTGCCCGTCCGCTCCCTCAAGGAGCGACTCGTCCGGCTGCAGAACGACGTCGTCGACCCGACGGCTCCCGTGACGGTCACCCTGCCGATCGAGGTCGCGACGGTCACCTGGGCGGCGATCTCGCCGCCCCGCGGCGGCTGGGTCCCGAAGGGCGCCGCCGACGCCCCCGCGCTCGACGCCGCCGCGACGGCGGGCATCGACGAGATCGCCTCCGCCCTGCCCGAGAACGCGGGCGAGCAGATCGTCCACCGCGTGCGGTCCGAGGTGTGGTCGCGCCCGGTCGACGGCGTCGAGGCCGTCCCGGCCGGGGCCGCGTTCGCGGCGCTCAGCCTCGGGTTCCTCGGCGACGGCGAGGCGGTCTCGCTCTACGAGACGGGTGCCTGGACCCGGCTGACGACCAGCCGCGGGCACGTCCTGGTCAAGCGCCGGGGGCGTTGACCATGGCGTGGGCCGCCCGGTCGAGGTAGGCCCACAGCGTCGCGTCGTGGAGGGGCGAGAGCTCGAGCTCGTCGACCGCGGTGCGCATGTGGTGCAGCCACCGGTCGCGCGCCTCCGGCGTGACCGTGAACGGCATGTGCCGCATCCGCAGCCGCGGGTGGCCGCGCTCGTCGCTGTACGTGGTCGGGCCGCCCCAGTACTGCTCGAGGAACCCGGCGAGGCGCTGGATCGCGCCCTCGAGGTCGTGCTCCGGGTACATCGGCCAGAGCACGTCGTCGGTCTGCACGCCCTCGTAGAAGCGACGGACGAGCCGCTCGAAGGTCGGCCGCCCGCCGATCTGCTGCCAGAAGTTGCCCTGGGCGTCGTCGCGCCCCGCGCCGCTGCGAAGGGTGATCGGCTGGGAGGCGCCCGCAGGAGGCGGGCCGAGGGGGAGGTCGGTCACGAGCGCTTGCCCTTCGTGGGGCGGACGTGCGGGGTGGGCACGGTCTGCGGCGGGCGGGCGCCCTGCACCGAGGAGGCGCCGTCGAAGCCCGTGAGGACGACGCTGCTGAGCGAGGGGAGCGTGATGCCCAGCTCGTCCGTCGCCTTCTTGAGGCGCGACCGGAGCTCGCGGTCGACGTTGTCGCGCTCGGACGAGCGGGTCTTGGACACGATGCGGATCACGACGTGTTCTTCGGCGATGGACTGCAGGCCCCAGACCTCGGGGGCGTCGATCATGCTGCGCCCCCACTTCGGCAGCGCGGCCATGTCGGTGGCCGCCTTGAGCATGGCCGCCTGGACCGTGTCGACGTCGGCCTCGTAGGGCACGGCGAGGTCGATGACGACCCGGGTCCAGCCCTGGGACATGTTGCCGACCCGGAGGATCTCGCCGTTCCGGACGAACCAGAGCACGCCGTTGACGTCGCGGATCTGCGTGACGCGGATGCCCACGGCCTCGACGACCCCGGTCGCCGGGCCGACGTCGACGACGTCACCGACCCCCAACTGGTCTTCCGCGACCATGAAGATGCCGTTCAACAGGTCTTTCACGATGTTCTGCGCGCCGAACGCCAGGCCGGCGCCCACGACGCTGGCCGCGCCGACGATCGCGACGACGTCGAAGTGCAGCTCGCCGAGCACGAGGACGAGCGCGACGCCGGCGATCAGCACAGTGACGACGTTGTTCAGCACGCTGCCGAGCGTGCGCGTGCGCTGGACGACGCGGACCGCCTGCAGGGGGGAGGCGATCAGGGCCTGGGTGTCGTCGACGTTCTGCTTGCGCTTGATGCCGTTGACGACCTGGTCGACCACGCGGCGGATCATGAAGTGCAGCGCCACCCGCAGCAGCACCGCCACGACGACGATCGCGAGGATGCGGATGGGCACGCCCCACATCGCCCAGAAGGCGGCCCAGTCGAAGTCGACGGGAGCGGCAGGATCGGTCTGGGCGGCGGCGAGGAAGTCGGTCATCCCGTCAAGCTTCGCACGAGCTGCCGACGCCGCCCGGGAGCCACCTGGACGCGAGGACGGCGGGCCCTGTGAGCAGGGCCCGCCGTCCGACGGTGACGCAGGAGGCGCGTCGCGCCCCGAGGGACGCCGCGCCGCTGACTAGCGCGCGTCGACCGCCTGCACGCGCAGGGCGCGCTCGACGCCCGACAGGCTCTCGATCACGATGCGGCGGAGCGCCGGCACGTCCGGGTTCGCGTCGAGCCAGGCACGCGTCGCGTCGACCAGCTGCTGGTCGGCGAGCCCTGCCGGGTAGAGGCCCGAGACGAGCGTGTCGGCGATGTGGTAGCTGCGGGACTCCCAGATGCCCGTGAGCGACGAGAAGTAGCGGTCGACCACGGGCTGCAGCACGGCAGGGTCGTTCGTGTGCTGGAAGCCCTGGGCGGTCGCGCGCACGATGGCGTTCGGCTGCTCGGCGCTGTCGACGACCGACGCGAAGGCGGCGAGCTTGCCCTCGGCCGTGGGGATCGCCGCGCGGGCGCGTGCGGCGGCCTGGGCGCCGTTGGCGGTGTTGTCCGCCTCGAGCGCGGCGTCGATCTCGGCTTCGCCGGCAGCGCCGACGAGCACGAGGCCCTCGAGCAGCTCCCAGCGCAGGTCGGTGTCGACCTCGAGCCCGTCGAGCGCGAGCGAGCCGTCGTGCAGGGCACGGAGCGCGTCGGCGTGCGCCGGGGTCAACGCGGCGGCGGCGAAGAACTTCACGAACTGGAACTGCGCGTCCGACCCGGCCTCCGCCTCCTTCGCCAGCTCGAGGAGACGGTCGCCGACCTCAGCGAGCACCTCGGCGCGGCGTGCCGGCGAGACGTAGCTGCGCGCGGCCTGCACCAGCTGGGTCAGGGTCGTGCGGATCGTCGTCGACTCGGTCTCGCTCGCGATGTTCGACAGCACGAGGCGGACGTAGTCGGAGGGCGAGGTCTCGGCGTCGCGCGTGGCGTCCCAGACGGAGCCCCAGACGAGGGCGCGGGCCAGCGGGTCGGAGATCGCCGCGAGGTGCTCGATCGCGGTGGCGAGCGACTGCTCGTCGAGGCGGATCTTCGCGTAGGCCAGGTCGTCGTCGTTGGTGAGCACGAGGGCCCCGCGGTGCTGGCCGACGAGCTCGGGCACGTCGGTCCGGGTGCCGTCGACGTCGATCTCGACCCGGTGCGTCCGCACGAGGGCGTCGCCGTCGAAGTCGTAGAGGCCGACCGCGAGGCGGTGCGGACGGATCGTCGGGTAGTCGGCCGGCGCCTCCTGCAGGAGGGCGAACGAGGTGATGACGCCGTCGGCGTCCGTCTCGATCTCGGGACGCAGCGTGTTGACGCCCGCGGTCTCGAGCCACTTCTCGCTCCAGCTCGTGAGCTCGCGCCCCGAGGTGGCCTCGAGCTCGACGAGCAGGTCGCGGAGCTCGGTGTTCGAGTGGTGGTGCTTCTGGAAGTACGCGGCGACGCCGGCGTAGAAGGCGTCGATGCCGACCCAGGCGACGAGCTGCTTCAGCACCGACCCGCCCTTGGCGTAGGTGATGCCGTCGAAGTTGACCTGGACGTCCTCCAGGTCGTTGATCGTCGCGACGACGGGGTGCGTCGAGGGCAGCTGGTCCTGGCGGTAGGCCCAGCTCTTCTCCATCGCCTGGAACGTCGTCCAGGCCTCGGTCCACTCGGTGGCCTCGGCCGTCGAGATGGTCGACGCCCACTCGGCGAACGACTCGTTCAGCCAGAGGTCGTTCCACCACTTCATGGTGACGAGGTCGCCGAACCACATGTGGGCGAGCTCGTGCAGGATCGTGACGACCCGGCGCTCCTTGATCGCGTCGGTCACCTTGCTGCGGAACACGTAGGTCTCGACGAAGGTGACGGCGCCCGCGTTCTCCATCGCGCCGGCGTTGAACTCGGGCACGAAGAGCTGGTCGTACTTGTCGAACGGGTACGGGTAGCGGAACTTCTCCTCGTAGTAGGCGAAGCCCTGACGCGTCTTCTCGAAGATGTAGTCGGCGTCGAGGAACTCGGTGAGCGAGCGACGCGTGAAGATGCCGAGGGGGATCGTGCGGCCGTCCGAGCTCGTGAGCTCGCTGCGCACGACGTCGTAGGGGCCCGCGACGATCGCCGTGATGTAGCTCGAGAGCACCGGGGTGGGCGAGAACGTCCAGGTGGCGACCTCGCCGTCGACCGCCGGCTCGGGCGTCGGCTGGTTCGAGACGACCTGCCAGCGGGAGGGGGCGGTCACGGTGAACTGGAACGTCGCCTTGAGGTCGGGCTGCTCGAACACCGCGAAGACGCGGCGGCTGTCGGGCACCTCGAACTGCGAGTAGAGGTAGACCTCGTCGTCGACGGGGTCGACGAAGCGGTGCAGGCCCTCGCCGGTGTTCGTGTACTCGGCGTCGGCGACGACCTCGAGCACGTTCTCGCCGGCGAGGTCGTCGAGCTGGATGCGCACCCCGTCGTTCACGGCCGCCACGTCGAGGGCCGTGCCGTTGAGCGTGGCCGAGTGCACGGTGCGCGTGAGGGCGTCGATGAAGGTCGAGGCGCCGGGCGTCGCGGTGAAGCGGACCGTCGTTGAGCTGCCGAACACCTCGGCCCCACGGGTCAGGTCGAGCTCGATCTCGTACGACTGCACGTCGACGACGCTCTTGCGCTCCTGCGCCTCGAGTCGGGTCAGGTTCTCTCCGGGCACGCTTGCTCCATCCGTCTTGAGGTGTCGGTGCGGGACTCGTGGTCCCCGGACGAGCCTAGACCGGCCCTCCGACGGCGGGGTGTTCACTGGGGACATGACCGACACCGTCGCCCCCGCGCCCCACACCTCCGTCGACTTCTGGTTCGACCCCTCGTGCCCCTGGGCCTGGATGACCAGCCGCTGGGTCGACGAGGTCGCCCGTCACCGCGACCTCGACGTGACGTTCCACATCATGAGCCTGGCGGTGCTCAACGAGGGCAACGACGTCAGCGACGAGTACAGGGCGGCCTTCGCCCGGATGCTGCGCTACACGCGCCTCGTCACCGCCGCCGGCGAGCTGCACGGCCAGCAGATCGTGAAGCCCCTCTACGACGCCCTCGGCACGCGCATCCACCCGGGCGGCGAGACCGACGCCGACGTCGTCATCCCCGCCGCGCTCGCCGAGGTCGGCCTGCCCGCCGACTTCGCCGCCCACGCGGACTCGGACGAGTACGACGAGCAGATGCGGGCCAGCCACTTCGACGGCATCGGCCGCGTGGGCCAGGACGTCGGCACGCCCGTGATCGCCGTGAACGGCACCGCTTTCTTCGGTCCCGTCATCTCGCCGGCGCCGAAGGGCGAGATCGCCCTGACCCTGTGGGACGGCGTGGTCGCCGCCGCCTCGTACCCGGGCTTCTTCGAGATCAAGCGCACGCGCACGGTCGGCCCGATCTTCGACTGACGCAGGCCCGTGGCCGGCGCCGTCCTAGGATCGACAGCATGCGCATCCACGTGGCGACCGATCACGCCGGTCTCGACTTCAGCAAGACCGTCATCCGTCACCTCTCCGACGCCGGCCACGACGTCGCCGACCACGGCCCGACCAGCTACGAGCCGCTCGACGACTACCCGTCGTTCTGCATCGCGGCGGCCCGGGCCGTCGTCCGCGACCAGCGGGCTGGCCACGACTCCCTCGGCGTCGTCTTCGGCGGCTCGGGCAACGGCGAGCAGATCGCCGCGAACAAGGTCGAGGGCGTCCGTGCCGCCCTGGTCTGGAACGACTCGACCGCGAAGCTCGCCCGTCAGCACAACGACGCGAACGTGATCGCCATCGGCGCCCGTCAGCACACGGAGGCGGAGGCGCTGGCCTTCATCGACGCGTTCGTCGCCGAGCCGTTCAGCCACGACGAGCGCCACGTCCGCCGCATCGCCCAGGTGGGCGAGTACGAGACCACCGGGGCGATCGCCGGGCACCCGGTCGACTGACGACGTAACGTCGAGGGCGGCGGGACCGGCTGACGGTCCCGCCGCTCCGTCGTCCCCGTCGGATCGGCCCCGGCCGGTCGACCCAGCCAGTGAGGTGCCGCCGTGCCCGAGGGCCATTCCGTCCACCGCATCGCCAACCAGTTCGAGCAGACCTTCGTGGGGAGCCGGTGCGTGGTGAGCTCTCCCCAGGGGCGCTTCGCCGCCGGGGCCGAGAAGCTCGACGGTGCGACGATGGTCGACGCCAAGGCCGTCGGCAAGCAGATGTTCCTCGAGTTCGACAACGGCCTCTGGCTGCACGTGCACCTCGGCCTCTACGGCGCGTGGGACTTCGCGGGCGAGATCGCGACGGGCCACTCGATGGCCGAGTCGCGGACTCGTCGGGCCCGCACCCGCAAGGCCGAGGCGGCCCCCGACGACGACGGCGAGGACTCGATGGCGAGCATCGGCGCGCCGCGTCGCAGCCGCGTCCGCATGGCCGAGCAGGAGAAGGCCGAGGACGACATCGAGTCGTTCCCGCCCGAGCCCGTCGGCCAGGTCCGCGTGCGCCTGCTCACCGACACGGCCGTCGGCGACCTGCGCGGTCCCACGAAGTGCGAGGTCCTCGACGCGGCCGGGGTCGACACGGCGATCGCCAAGCTCGGCCCCGACCCGCTCGTCGACTCGCCGAAGAAGGGGAGCGACCGCTTCGTCACGACGGTGCGGAAGAAGCGCACCCCGATCGGCCTGCTGCTGATGGACCAGAGCGTCGTGAGCGGCATCGGCAACATCTACCGCGCCGAGCTGCTCTTCCGGGCGCGGCTCGACCCGCACACCCCCGGCAACCAGGTGCCGGAGGACGTGCTGAAGGCGATCTACAAGGACTGGACCAAGCTGCTCCGGAGCGGCGTCGAGCTCGGCCAGATGATGACCATGGACGGGCTCACGAAGGCGCAGCACGCGAAGGCCCTGCGCAGCCGGGCCGACCGCCACTGGGTGTACCACCGCGAGGGCCTGCCCTGCCGGGTCTGCGGCACGAACATCGTCATGGAGATGGCCGCGGGTCGGAAGCTCTACTGGTGCCCGGTCGACCAGACTTGAGCACATGCGCCACACTCCGCACTTCGTGCAGTCCGACGTCGACGAGGTCAAGCGGCTGATCCGCGAGAACCCGTGGGCCACGATCGTCGCCTCGACGACGGAGGGGATCGTCGCCTCGCACTACCCGGTCGTGCTCGAGGACGACCCTGCCGACCCGGCGGCCATCGTGCTCGTCAGCCACGTGGGCAGGCCCGACGAGCGTTCCCTCGAGCTGGGCTCCGCCGAGGTGATGGTGATCGTCCAGGGCCCCCACGGGTACGTCTCGCCGGGGTGGTACCCCGCCGAGCAGATCATCCCGACCTGGAACCACGTCACGGCGCACCTCTGGGGCACGCCCGAGATCCTGTCCGACGACGAGAACTTCCGCGTGCTCGGCGAGCTCGTCGACCACTTCGAGCGCGTCATGCCCGAGCCGTCGACCCTGACGCTCGACGAGGAGGGCTCGCGCCGTGTCGCCAAGGGCACCGTCGGCATCCGGCTGCGGGTCACCCGGTTCGACGCCCGCGCGAAGCTGAGCCAGAACAAGGCCCCCGAGGTCGTCGACCGCATCGTCGACGAGCTCGAGCACGGCGAGCACTACGCCCAGCCGGCCCTGGCCGCCGAGATGCGTCGGGTCCGCGACCGATGAGCACCGGCCAGCCGGGCGCCGTCACCGATGCGCGGCCCGACACGGACGCCGGCCCCGAGGAGGTGCGTCCCCTGCTCCTGAGGAACGCCCGCCTCACCGGCGTGCACAGCTCGGAGGCCGCCGACCGCGTCGACGTCCTCCTGCGTGACGGCAGGATCGCCGAGATCGGCCACGGACTCGCGGGCCACGGCGGCGCCGCTGTCGTCGACCTCGACGGCCGGTGGCTCGGCCCCGGTCTCTGGGACTCCCACGTGCACATGGACCAGTGGGCGCTCGTGCGACGTCGCCTGGACGTGTCGTCGGCCGGTTCGGCTGCCGAGGCCGCGTCGCTCGTGGGGGAGCGCCTGCGCGCACAGCCTCCGGCGACCGGGCAGCCCCTGATCGGCTACGGGTTCCAGGACGCGCTCTGGGCCGACGAGCCCACCAGGGCCCTGCTCGACGCCGTCTCCGGCGACGTCCCCGTCGTGCTCGTCAGCAAGGACCTGCACTCCGTCTGGCTCGACTCCCGCGCCCTCGAGGCCCACGGCCACGGCGGACACCCGACCGGCCTGCTCCGCGAGGCGGACGCCTTCGCCGTGAGCACCGCGGTCAGCGCCGTGTCCGAGGACCAGCTCGACGAGTGGGTCGGCGAGGCCGCCGAGGCCGCTGCCGCCCGGGGCGTCGTCGGGATCGTCGACCTGGAGATGACCCTCTCGGTCGACCGCTGGGCGCGCCGGGTGGCGGCGGGCACGAGGTGCCTCCGCGTACGCGCCGGCGTCTACCCGGCCGACCTCGACGAGGTCGTCGGGCGCGGCCTGCGAACCGGCGACGTCGTCCCCGGCACGCACGGCCTCGTCGAGATGGGGCCGGCCAAGATCATCACGGACGGCTCGCTCGGCACCCGGACCGCCTGGTGCCGGGACGCCTACGTGGGCATGGAGGGCGACCCCGCGGCGCGGGGCGTGGCGACGTACGGCAAGGAGGCGCTCGTCGACCACCTGAGACGCGCCTCCTCGGCGGGCCTGGTCCCCGCGGTGCACGCGATCGGCGACGCGGCGAACACGTCGGCCCTCGACGCCCTCGAGGAGGTCGGCTGCGGCGGCTCGATCGAGCACGCGCAGCTGCTCGACCCGGTCGACGTCGCGCGCTTCGCCCGGCTCGGCATCGTGGCGAGCATCCAGCCCGAGCACGCCATGGACGACCGCGACGTCGCCGACCGGCTGTGGGCCGGACGCACCGGGCGGTCCTACGCGTGGGGGAGCCTCGCCGAGGCCGGGGTGCGCCTGCAGCTCGGCTCGGACGCGCCGGTCGCTCCGCTCGACCCCTGGGTCGCGATGGCAGCTGCCGTGTGGCGCGCGAGGGACGGCCGCGACCCGTGGCACCCGGAACAGCGTCTGGCGGCCCGGACGGCCCTCGCCGCGTCGACCGGCGGCCGTACGAGCGTCGAGGTCGGCTCCGTGGCCGATCTGGTCGTGACGGAGGCCGACCCTCTGACGGCGACGGACCACGACCTGCGCGCGATGGTCGTCTCGGCGACCCTGCTCGGCGGCCGGTTCACGCACCTCGCTCTCTGAGGCGCACGGGTCCGGTGCGCCCGCGACGGGCCAGCGCACGACGGAGGCCGCCGCCCCGCGGGGCGACGGCCTCCGTTCGTCAGGAGGGAGCGGACTCAGCCGGCGACGTGCGCGGCGAGGAACCAGCGGTCCTTCTCGAGGCCGCGCGAGATCTCGATCGCGACGTCCTGGCTCGACGCGTCGAGCTCGCCGAGCTCGTCGATGGCCGTGCGGACGGCGACGAGGGAGGCGTCGATCTGGGCGACCAGCTCGGCGATCGTGCGGTCGATCTGGTTGAAGCCGGGCGAGGTCGTCGGGATGCTCGTCTTGGCGGCGACGGTCTCGATGCGGGCGTCGACGGGCAGGCCGAGGGCGACGACGCGCTCCGCGGCGAGGTCGGCCCACTCGCGGGCGTGGTCGACGACCACGTCGATCAGCTCGTGGACCGCGACGAACGCGATGCCGCGCACGTGCCAGTGCGCCTGCTTGCCGTTGACCGACAGTGCGGTGAGGTCGGTGACGATCGGGCTGAGGAACTGGGCGACGCCGGCGGCGACGTCGGGGTCGACGGAACCCTGGGGGACGGTGATGGTGGTGGCGTCGGTCATGGCGGTGTCCTTTCCTAGACGATCTACCCCACGGTAGAGGGCTGAGCGGATTCCGCAAGCAAGCTGAGGCTCGGCTCACCGAGGCCAGCCTGGCCTCACCTGCCCGGGCGGGGGATAACCCCACCGCCCTCTCGGGCGCTGGCACCATGGGACGGTGCCCGCACCTCCGCGAGGCTCGAGGCATGACCCAGGAGAGCACCATCAGCGCCCCTACGAACCCCTACCTCTCGCCGCCGCCCCCGCCCGGCGGCTACGGGCGTCGCTGGCGTGCGCTGCCGCGCGAGCTCGGCTACGTCGCCCTGTCGGCGGTGCTGGTCGTCGTGATCGGCGGCATGTCCACCCTGTTCTTCCGGTCGCTCGGCCGCGCCGACAACTCCGTCGTCGGGTTCGTCTTCCTCGCGGCCGTGGTCTTCGCGAGCCTGTGGCTGGCGCGATGGTTCGGCACGTTCGAGGTGATCCGCCTGCGCTGGGCGATCGACCGTCCCGTGCGTCCCGTCGACTGGACGCCGAACACGACGTGGGGCCGCTCCGACAACCGCGGCGTCCGCGCCCTCTCGGCGTTCGCGAACCCGCACTACTGGCTGTACCTGCTCTACGGCCTCGTGGTGTTCCCGGCCGCGGCCGCCCTCACGACCATGGTCATCGTGCTGCTCGTCGCCGGCCCCGCCCTGTTGTTCGTCTTCGGCGGCGTGGTCGTCGGCAGCGTCCCGGGCGGCGACGGCCTGCACGCGGTCGTCGGCGGCGGCGGCGGGCTCCTCCTCCTCCTTCTCGGGGCCGTCGTGCTCGCGGGCGTCGTGCTGCTGATGCCCTTCGTCGTGCACGGCTTCGTCGTGATGCACCACGCGATCGCCGCCGCCATGCTCGGCGGCTTCCGCAGCGACCAGCTCGCCGTCGAGCTCGCCGACCGCGAGATCTCGCGCACCGCGGCCCTCTCGGCCGAGGGCACGGCCCTCCGTCGCCTCGAGCGCGACATCCACGACGGGCCGCAGCAGCGCCTCGTGCGCCTGCAGATGGACCTCGCCGCGGCAGCCAGGGCCGTGGACTCCGACCCCGAGAAGGGCAAGGCCCTGATCGAGGAGGCGCGGGCACAGTCTCGCGAGGCCCTCGAGGAGCTGCGCGCCCTGTCCCGCGGCTTCGCGCCTCCCCTGCTGCTCGACCGGGGGCTCGTCGCGGCGCTCGAGTCGCTCGTCGACCGCGCGGTCATCCCCACGGCCTTGCTGAACCGGGTGCCGGCCCACGTCGTGCTGCCGGTGGACATCCAGCGGAACGCCTACTTCATCGCCTCCGAGCTCGTGACCAACACGGGCAAGCACTCGTCCGCGCTGTCGGCCGATCTCGTGCTGCGCACGCGGACCGCACCCGACGGCCGGGGCACCCTGCTCGAGCTCGTCGTCACCGACGACGGCCAGGGCGGCGCGGGCCTCCGCGACGGACACGGGCTCGCCGGCGTGCAGGAGAGGCTCGTGGGCCTGGGCGGGTTCCTCGACATCTCCAGCCCGGCGGGCGGGCCGACCATCGTGACGGTGAGCATCCCGCTCGTCGACGACTCGTCCGCGGAGGCCGAGACGACCGGACCTGCTGCTCCCGCCGCGCCGCCCGCTCCCTAGACTGGCGGGGTGCCCGAGCGACCTGTGACCCCCGCCCTGCGCGTCGTCGTCGCGGACGACTCGGTGCTGCTGCGCGAGGGCCTCGTCCGCCTCCTCGACGAGATCGGCGCCGACGTCGTCGGTGCCTACGGCGACGCGGACTCCCTCCTGGCCGAGCTCGACGAGAAGGCACCCGACGTCGCGGTGCTCGACGTGCGGATGCCCCCGACCCACACCGACGAGGGGGTCCGCGCCGCGATCGAGGCCCGACGCCGCCGTCCCGGGCTCGGCATCCTGCTGCTCTCGCAGTACGTCGAGGTGGCGTACGCACGCGACCTGCTCGAGGCCGGCAGCGGGGGAGTGGGCTACCTGCTCAAGGACCGCGTCGCCTCCGTGGACGAGTTCGGCGACGCGCTCGGCCGGGTGGCCGACGGCGGCACGGTGCTCGACCCCCAGGTCGTCTCGCAGCTGCTCGGCAGGCGAGGCGACCCGCTCGCCGCACTGACGCCCCGTGAGCGCGAGGTGCTCGGCCTGATGGCCGAGGGCCGCACCAACGCGGCCATCGCCGCCGCCCTCGTCATCGGCACCGGTGCGGTGGAGAAGAACGTCACCTCGATCTTCCAGAAGCTGTTGCTCGAGGACAGCGGCAGCGACCACCGCCGGGTGCTCGCCGTCCTCGCTTTCCTGCAGCGATAGGGCCGCCGGGGCAGCTGGTCCGTCACCGGGGCTGCTAGCTGGTCCGGACGTCTCCGGACTCGAGCACGTCGTCGGCAGGGCCGGCCTGGAGCAGGTCGCCCCGGGTGCCGCCCACGTCGAGGATCGTCTCGCGCAGCGACTCGCCGACGCGCTGGTACCCGACCGTCGTGGGGTGGATGCCGTCGGGCGAGGTCCCGGTCGCGAACACGAGGCCGTCGCGGGCGAAGCCCCAGGGGTCGGTCCAGGTCCAGCCCCTGTCGAGGACGTGCCGCTCGAGGGCCCTCTGGTACACGGCGGCGGCGGCGGGCGCGCGGTCGTAGGGCGGGATGGCCGCGACGATCACGTGCTGCGGTGCGATCGTGGCGACGACGGCGTCGTACGAGGCGGCGGACTCGGCGAAGCCGATCCCCTTGCGCACGTCGTTCGTGCCCGACATCAGCACGAGGACGTCGACGTCGGCGACCGGGGTCACCGCCGCGGCTTGCTCCTGGACGGTGCTTCCGCCCTTGGCCCACCCGCCGACCCACTCGACGCCGTCGCCGCGCGCGTACGTCATCCACGTGTTCGCGTCGAGGCCGTCGCTGAGCAGTCGCGCGCCCCCGGCGGTGAGCGAGTCGCCGACGATCGCGACGCGGACGGCGTCGTCACGGCGCGCATCGTCGTCGCCTGCGCCGCCGGCCGTGACGTCGCCCGGTGTGGCGGAGGCAATGGCCTGCGGGGCCCCGGCCGGGGCGGACCCGGGGGAGGCGGTGGTCACGTCCGCGCTGCAGCCCGTCACGAGCAGGGCGAGCGCCGCGCCCACGAGGGCGGCCCGGGCGATCTTCGCGCGATCCATCCTCAGATCATGAGGCATCCCCGCAGCCGCTCCGTACCACTGAGCAGCAGCACGCGCCCCCTCTTCGGGGGAAGGTCGAACGGGCCCGCGCCGGAGGCGTCGAGCTGCGTCGTGGGGAGGATCCATGCACGGTGCCTGCGGCACCGGACGCCGGAGGCGTCGAACCATCGAGAGGGGATGACGGGAATCGAACCCGCGCCATCAGTTTGGAAAACTGAGGCTCTACCATTGAGCTACATCCCCGTGGGCGGCTGGTGCCGCTCGGGTGTCCACAACTATAGAGCATGTCGATCACCGGCTCGAACGGCCGGTCCTGTGGTCGGCTAGACTCCCCCGAGGCTTGTCTCCACCCGACCTCAACGGGACCAACGGAGCTCGCCGTGCCAGGTGATATACGGGGCGTAGCGTAGTGGCTAGCGCGTCCGTTTTGGGGGCGGAAGATCGCAGGTTCGAGTCCTGTCGCCCCGACGATCGTCTACCTGCTGTCTCGGACGTGAGTTCAGCACCACCAACACAGGAGAAGCCCCACATTGGTCCAGACCACCGTTGAGAAGCTCAGCCCCACGCGCGTCAAGCTCAACATCGTCGTCAGCCCTGACGAGCTCAAGCCCAGCGTCACGCACGCCTACGGCCACATCGCGGAGTCGATCAACATCCCCGGCTTCCGCAAGGGCAAGGTGCCGCCGCCCATCATCGACCAGCGCGTCGGTCGCGAAGAGGTCCTGAACCACGCCGTCAGCGAGAGCCTCGACAAGTTCTACCGCGAGGCCGTCTCCGAGACCGAGATCCGCGTGCTGGGCCGCCCCGAGGCCGACGTCGTCTCCTGGCCCGACGTGAAGGACTTCTCGGGCGACCTGACCATCGCCGTCGAGGTCGACGTGCGTCCCGACTTCGACCTCCCCGACTACGAGGGCATCGAGCTCACCGTCGACTCGGTCGAGATCAGCGACGACGAGGTCGAGGAGGAGCTGTCGAACCTGCGCACGCGCTTCGGCACGCTCGTCACGGTCGACCGTCCCGCCACCACCGGCGACTTCGTCCAGATCGACCTCACGGCGACCATCGGCGACGACACCGTCGACACCGCCCAGGGCGTGTCGTACGAGCTCGGCTCCGGGGAGCTCATCGAGGGCATCGACGAGGCGCTCGAGTCGCTCACCGCCGACGAGAGCACCACGTTCGAGTCGAAGCTGCTCGGCGGCGACCGCGAGGGCGAGACCGCCCAGATCGCCGTGACCGTCACCGCCGTCAAGGAGCGCGAGCTCCCCGAGGCCGACGACGACTTCGCGCAGATCGCCAGCCAGTTCGACACCATCGACGAGCTCAAGGGCGACCTGAAGGAGCAGCTGGCCAAGTCGAAGACGTTCGGCCAGGGCGCCCAGGCGCGCGACCAGGTCGTCGAGAAGCTCCTCGAGTCCGTCGAGATCCCCGTGCCCGAGAAGCTCGTCGAGGACGAGGTGCACCGTCACCTCGAGCAGGAGAACCGCCTCGAGGACGCCGAGCACCGCACCGAGGTGACCGAGAGCAGCGAGAAGGCCTTCCGCAACCAGATCCTCCTCGACGCGATCGCCGAGAAGGAAGAGGTCAAGGTCGAGCAGGACGAGCTCACCCAGTACCTGATCCAGGGCGCCGCCCAGTACGGCATGGAGCCCGGCGAGTTCATCAAGGTGCTCGACCAGAACGGCCAGATCCCGGCCATGGTCGGCGAGGTCGCCCGCAGCAAGGCCCTGGCGGTCGTGCTGTCGAAGGCCAAGGTCGTCGACGGCGAGGGCAAGGAGGTCGACCTGTCGGCCTTCACCGCCACCGCGGGCGTCGGCGGCGACGACGACCACGAGGGTCACGACCACGCGTGAGCTGAGCTGACGCGTCGGTGCCGATGAGGCGCTGACGTCGAGAGGGCCGGGTGCTGGTGCACCCGGCCCTCTGTCGTTCCCGGACTGCACCCGCGCCTCCTCGGCTCGGCCTGGTCGGCGAGGGGCGGAAGTTATTGCCGTGGGCGAACAGCCCGGAACCCGTGCGCCCCACCGGATAGATTCGACGACAAGCGACAACGAATGGGAGCTCCACCATGGCCGACGTGACACTGCCCAACAGTGTTTTTGACCGACTTCTCAAGGACCGCATCATCTGGCTCGGTTCCGAGGTGCGGGACGAGAACGCCAACGAGATCGCAGCGAAACTCCTGCTCCTCGCCGCTGAGGACAGCGAGAAGGACATCTACCTCTACATCAACTCGCCCGGCGGGTCGATCACGGCCGGCATGGCGATCTACGACGCCATGGAGTTCGTGCCGAACGACATCGTGACCGTGGGCATCGGCATGGCGGCCTCGATGGGCCAGCTGCTGCTGACGGCCGGCACCAAGGGCAAGCGCTACATCACGCCGAACGCGCGCGTGCTGCTGCACCAGCCGCACGGCGGCTTCGGCGGCACCAGTTCCGACATCCAGACGCAGGCTCAGCTCATCCTCTCGATGAAGCAGCGCCTGGCCGAGATCACCGCTGCCCAGACGGGCAAGACCGTCGAGCAGATCAACGAGGACGGCGACCGTGACCGCTGGTTCACGGCCGAGGAGGCCCTGGAGTACGGCTTCGTCGACCACATCCGCGGCTCGGCCACCGACGTCGTCGGCGGCGCCGGCACGGACCAGTCGTAGACCTCCCTCCCCGATCGCCAGCAGAGAAAGAGACACACTCATGGAACTCCCGATGATGGGCGGCGCGGGCCGACTGCAGACCCCCAGCTCCCGGTACATCCTCCCCAGCTTCGAAGAGCGCACGGCCTACGGCTACAAGCGCCAGGACCCGTACGCCAAGCTCTTCGAGGACCGCATCGTGTTCCTCGGCGTGCAGGTGGACGACGCCTCGGCCGACGACATCATGGCGCAGCTCCTCGTGCTCGAGAGCATGGACCCCGATCGCGACATCACTCTGTACATCAACTCGCCCGGTGGCTCGTTCACGGCCATGACGGCGATCTACGACACGATGCAGTACATCCGTCCGGAGATCCAGACGGTGTGCCTCGGCCAGGCTGCCTCGGCGGCCGCGGTCCTGCTCGCGGCCGGCCAGCCCGGCAAGCGCCTCGCCCTGCCGAACGCCCGCGTGCTGATCCACCAGCCCGCGACCGGCGGCAGCAGCGGCGGCCAGGCGTCGGACATCGAGATCCAGGCGAAAGAGGTGCTGCGCATGCGCACCTGGCTCGAGGAGACGCTGTCGAAGCACTCGAACAAGACGCCCGAGGAGGTCAACCGCGACATCGAGCGCGACAACATCCTGGGCGCCGACGAGGCGCTGGCCTACGGTCTGGTCGACCAGGTGCTGACCTCGCGGAAGAACCAGCCGGCGCTCACGCGCTAGCCGACCACGCGTCGCG
>NZ_CAUPYL010000011.1:0-32929 GCF_963515265.1 uncultured Frigoribacterium sp. | reverse complement strand
GCGCCGCGGTCCGCGAGCTCGCGCGCGAGCTGCTCGGCCCCGCCGGCTGACGCCGGCCGCGGCAGGCGCGAACCCTCGCGAGAGCGACGAACCTCCTCGGAACATCGCGTCGCTTCGTCGCTATCGCGGAGGGACGCCGCGCGACCACCGCGGCGGTCGGGACGACCTCCTCCTCGGGTCCGTCGGGAGGGGGAGGAACCGACGCGAGCACCTGCCTAGCCTGGAGCGATGGACGAGGAGCGACCCGGACAGCAGACTGAGGCGAGCGCGAAGGCCGCCGCAGAGAAGAGGCGGAACGACGACGTCGGGGTCGGGGTGGTGTTCAGCCTGCTCGGCGTGACCCTCTTCCTTACGCTGGACTCACCGTGGGCGGGCCTGCCGATGGTCGTCATCGGGATCGTCTGCGTGCATCTCGGGATGAGGGGCCGTCCGCGGCGTCGTACCGACGACTGATCAGGCTCGGTGCCGGGCTCAGCCGCGACGGCGTCCAGCTGCTCGGGGCTCAGCGGCGGCGCAGCCGGAACCGCTCCGGCGCGGGGGTCCCCGTCGCGACCCCGGCCAGCAGCTCGCCGAAGACGGCGCCGAACTTGAAGCCGTGCCCCGAGAACCCCGTCGCGACCGTGACGGAGCCGACCCTGTCGAGCACCGGGTCCTCGGTCGGCGTCGTGTCGTAGAGGCAGCTGATCGGCGCGAGCGTGTCGACGTCGACGCCGGGCACCCACTCCGCGACGTACGCGCGCAGCACGGCCTGTCCCTCGGCGCCGGGCGACGCGAGCCGGGCGTCGGGATGCACCTCACGCCCGGTGCCGTGGGTGCCGACCTTGACGCCCTGGCCGGGGGTGAGCAGCCCGTAGATGGTGCTGACCCGGGCCCGGAGCGCCGGGTCGGTGGGGTGGTGGACGAAGCTCGGCCAGGCGTCGTCGGGCAGCTCCGTCGCGAAGTGGGCGGGCTCCTCCTGCGTGACCCTGACCTCGGGCAGGGCCGCTCCCCCACGCTCGACCAGGTCGCCGGCGACGTGGTGCGCCCAGGAGCCGACCGCGAGCACGACGCTGGCCGACACGACCGTCGAGGAGGCGCCTCCTGCGCCCTCGAGACGGAGCACGACGTCGTCGCCCAGGGTGTCGATGGCGGCCACTGCGGTGTCGAAGCGCAGCTCGGCGCCCGCGGCCGCGGCGCTGTCGAGCAGCGCCTCGACGGCGTCGGCCGAGCGGACCCGCCCGGCCTGCGCGTGGACGAGGACGCTCGTGTCGAAGCGGAGCCCCGGCCAGCGCGTCGCGGCCTCGTCGGGGGTGAGCCGCTCGTGGGCGACGCCGCCGCGCTCGAGCGCCGCCTGGATCTCGTCGAGCACGTCCGGGTCGCCGTGGTCGAGCGCGCCCGTGAAGTCGAGCAGGGTGCGGCCCGTCTCGGCCTCGAGCTCCTGCCACGCCGTGATCGCGTCGCCCGTCAGCGCGACCCAGTCGTCGGCGGTGTACCCGCGACGGAAGATCCGGCTCGCCCCGTGCGACGAGCCCTTGTCGTGGCCACGGCCGAACTGCTCGACGAGCAGGACGCTCGCGCCGCTGCCGCCGTCTCCGCTGCCGCCGTCTCCGCCGCGTCGCGCGAGTGCCCGCGCGGTCGCCGCACCGATCACTCCGGCGCCGACGACGACGTGGTCCCAGCGCTCCGGTGTGCTCGCGGTCGCGGGTGGGGGTGCGGCGGCGGCGGGCTCGGACGTGCTCATGGGTCTCCTCGGGTCTGCGTCGACACTAACGGCGGGTGCCGGCGCCCCGGCTCCGGTGGCGCCGGGCTCGGCCCTTCGTTCAGCGGTACACCCCCGAACCAGCACGACACCCTCGACGTGCGGGGTGTGGTGCTGGTTCGGGGGTGTGGCTCGCATCGCAACAGCCGCATCGGGCAGCAGGACCCCGCAGGCGCGCCTACGCGGCGTCCGACAGCGCGCCCCCGAGGAACGCGGCGAGCGCCGCGGTCGCCGACACCGACGACTCCCGCTCGACGTCGGGGTTGTAGTTCGTGTTCGTGTTGACGTCGTAGGGCACGACCCGGCCGTCGACCGTCTCGATGAACTCGACGCCGGCCACCTCGATGCCCTGCGCGGCGAGGAACTCCTCGAGCCGGACCACGAGCGGGTGCTCGGCGGTCACCGACGGACGCACCGCGAACGGCGCCCAGGTCGCCGGGTCGGCACCCGCCGGGACGACGCACGCGTCCGCAGGGCACAGCTCGAAGCTGCCGGCCGACGTGTCGACCCGGACCGCGTAGACGAAGCGGCCGCCCACGAACTCGGCGCGGGTGACGAACGGCTCCTCGGCCTGCAGGTACTCCTGCAACAGCGTGACGCCGTCGACGGGCTGCTCGAAGTCAGGGCCGCCGACGTACGCGTCGAACGACTCGTGGTCGTCGAACCGGCGGACCCCGATGCCCTTGCCGCCCTGGTTGTGCTTCGTGATGAACGGCGTCGGCAGCTCGCGCGCCCGCGCCTCCAGGTCGGCGGTGCCGAACACCGCGACCGTCCGCGGCACGTCGAAGCCGTGCGCCGACAGCGCCAGGTACTGCGCGACCTTGCTCACCTCGAGCTCGACCACGCCGCTGCCGTTGACGACCCGGCGACCGTGCCGCTCGGCCCAGCGCAGGGTGGCGCGCGCCACCTCCTTCGCCGTCGCCCTGCCGCGGGTCGCGGCCGACGCGCTCAGGCGCGACCAGAACACCCCCGCAGGAGGCGCGGCCGACAGGTCGAAGGAGCTCCCGTCGAGCAGGTGCTCGGCGTGCGGCACCCCCGCGGCGTCGAGCGCGGCGAGCAGCGGCGGCAGCCACTCCTCGTTGTCGTGCAGCACGTGGACGACGGGTGTCGGGTCGAGGGGCTGCGGGGTGACGACGTTCGGTGCGGCGGAGCTCATCCCCCCACCCTGCCCGTCGCCGCCGACACCCGCACGACGGTGACGGCGCGTGACGCCGGGCCGAGGGCACCCAGTCCGCAGTCGAGAACGACGAATAGCCTGGCGTCGACCCTCGTCCGGGAAGGAGGCACGATGACCACGGCGTCCGTCGCCTCCTGTGCACGCTGGTCGTCCTCCTCGCTATGCAACTCGGACACGCTCGCCCGTGGCTAGGAACCGGGGCCGTGCCCGCGAGGCCAGGGTCGTCGCCGCGCCGTCGCCGCCGAACCCCCGCAGCCTGGCCGTGCTCGGGCTGATCCTCGCCTGCGTCGCCGGACCCGTCGGCGCCGTCGTCAGCGTCGTCGCGCTCCACCGGGCACGTCGAGCAGGTGAGAAGGACGCCGTCGCCCTCGTCGGGATCATCGTCGGCCTCGCGACGACCGCGGCGTTCATCGCCGGGGTCGTCTACTTCCAGGCCGTGTTCGCCGGCCAGGCTGGCGTCTGCGCCGACCTCGGCCCGGGCGTCCACGAGGGCGCCTTCGGCACCTTCACCTGCCCCGCCGACTAGCTCGAGCCAGGCACGGCTGCCCGGAGGATGGCCGCTTCGACGCGGACGCCCTCAGAGCACGCTGAACACGGCGACGAAGGCCGCGGCTCCGACGGCCGTGAGCCCGACGGCGAGCGCGCGCTCCGGCCACCCGTCGAGGCGACGGACCACGACCCAGCCGAGCGCCGCGACGCCCAGCGCGATGCTGATCAGCCACCAGGTCGTCCCCGTCGTCTCCGCGACGCGGACGAGGCCGGAGACGCCGTCGCCGATCATCACCGCGGCGAGGACCGCGATGCTCGCCGCACGGAGCACGGGGCGCGGTGACCACCACCACAGCCCGGCGAGCCCGATGACGGGCCCGGCCAGGGTCGCCGCCGTGAACCAGAAGTCGCCCGGACCGTACGAGTCGGGGAAGCCCCGCAGGGTGGACACGACCACGTACCCCTGGACCGCGGCGTGGAACACGACGAGGCCGAGCCCGGCCGCCCTCCACCACCGGCGGGCGCTCGGCCTCCGCGTGACCACGACGACGCTCGCGAAGGTGAGGACCGTCCAGCCGCCGCTCGAGTTCGCGAACGAGCTCAGCCCGCCGGGCAGGTGCTGCTGGCCATAGGAGGTGGCACCGCCGAGCACGAGACCGACGGCCGCGCCGAGCAGCCACCAGCCGAGAGTCGTCACGAGTGAACGCGTCATCCCGCGAGCATCACAGGCCGGCGGCCCCGTGCCGACCGCCTTCAGGACGATGCGCCCCCTCCTCGAGGACGACCCCTCGCGCACGGCCCCCTTGAGCCGTCGAGGGGGCCCGACGTACGGTGGGGAGGTCGACGACGATGAGGGGACCACGACGATGGACGACGAGACGGACCGCGATCGGGGCCGGCTCCGGCTGCGGAGGCCGACGTTCCGCGGCTCCTCCGTGGGCTGGGGCATCGCGGCCGTCGTGTGGCTGTCCTGCGTGGTGAGCGTCGTCGTCAGGATGGCGACCGGAGAAGGAGGCGCGGCCCTCGTGGACGTGCTGGTCCTCGTCGCGCTCGTCGTCGCCACCGCCGTCTGCGTGACGGGCACCGTCGCGACGATCCGGCACCCTCGCCCCGCACCTCCGGCCGTCGACGACTAGCTCGGGCGGAGCGCCGCGGCCAGGCTCGCGTCCGGAGGACGCCGCCCGGATTCAGCGCCCGGCCTCAGGGCCGCACGAGAAGCGCCTCGAGTCCCCGCACGGACGCGGGCGGCGGCTCAGACGAGGCTCGTCCAGACGGTCTTCGTCTCGAGGTAGCTCTCGAGGTTGGCGTGCCCCATGTCGCGGCCGTAGCCCGACTGCTTGTAGCCGCCGAACGGTGCAGCGGCGTCGGTCTGGCCGTACATGTTGATGTAGACGGTCCCGGCCTGGAGCAGCCGCGCCAGGCGGTTCGCCCGGGCGATGTCGCGGGTCCAGATGCCTGCAGCCAGGCCGTAGGGCGAGTCGTTCGCGCGTCGAGCGATGTCCTCGAGGTCGTCGAACGGCTGGGCGACGACGACGGGGCCGAAGATCTCCTCACGCACGGCGGTGAAGGTGTCGTCGACGTCGGTGAGGACGGTCGGCTGCACGTAGTAGCCGCGGTCGTCGACCCCGCGGGGCATGCTCGACCCGCCGGCGGCGAGGGTCGCACCCTGCTCGAGCGCGCCGTCGATGTACCCGCGGACGCGCTCGTGCTGGCGATCGCTGATGACGGGCCCGAGGTCACTGCCCTCGGCGAGGCCGTGTCCGATCCGCATGCCCGAGGCGATCTCGCTCAGTCGGCCGACCACGTCGTCGAACGACTTCCGCTCGACGTAGAGCCGGGTACCGGCGGAGCAGGCCTGACCCGCGTTGCCGAAGATGGACGCGGCGCCGAGAGCGGCCTCCTCGACGGGGCTGTCGGCGAAGACGATGTTCGGGCTCTTGCCTCCGAGCTCGAGGGTGACGCGCTTGACCTGCGACGCAGCCCTCTGTGCGATGCGGATGCCGACCGCGGTCGAGCCGGTGAAGGCGACCTTGTCCACGCCCGGGTGGTCGACGAGCGCCTCCCCCGCCTCGGCGCCGAAGCCGGTGAGGATGTTCAGCACCCCGGGCGGGATGCCGGCCTCGAGAGCCAGCTCGCCGAACCGCATCGCGGTGAGCGGAGTGTTCTCGGCCGGCTTCAGCACGATCGTGCAGCCCGCGGCGAGCGCCGGGGCGATCTTCCACATGGCCATCAGCAGCGGGAAGTTCCACGGCACGATCTGCGCCACGACGCCGACGGGCTCGCGCTCGGTACGGACCATCGTGTCGGGCACCGACACGGGGATCGTGTTCCCTTCTATCTTCGAGGCCCAGCCGGCGAAGTAGTCGAGGTGCTTCACCGCCAGCGGAAGGTCTCCCGCGACGACCGCCCCGCGCAGCTTGCCGCCGTCGAGCACCTCCAGGGCGACGATCTCGTCGGCATGCTCCTCGAGCAGGCGGGCGAAGCGCTCGATGCGGCGCCCGCGGTCGAGGGCGGACATGGTCCGCCACGGCGCGCCCGGCTCGAACGCACGACGCGCCGCGTCGACGGCCCGGTCGGCGTCGAGCGCGTCGGCGGCGGCAGCTACGGCGATCTTCTGCCCGGTGCCCGGGTCGACGACGTCGAGGGTCCGGCCGGACCGGGCCTCCACCAGCTCGCCGTCGATGAGGAGGCGCGGGGGGCGCTCGAGGAACGCGCGGGTGGTGGCGTCGATCTGGTCGTCGACGGTGTGGGGCGCGGCGGTGGTCACGATGTGGGTGCTCCTCGGCGGCTCAGGCGTGGTGCAGCGCATCGAAGGCCGCTGCGGGGAAGGTGGTCGTGGTGTCCCCGAGCTGGAGCGCGCGGAACGTCGCGGTCGCCGCCTCCTCGAGGTTCAGGGCCCGACGGAACGCCATCTCGATGCTCTCGCCGAGGGCGGAGCAGCCGTGGTGGCCCATGATGATGCAGTCGTGCTCCTTCGCCTGCTCGGCGGCGGAGTCGGCGAGGGCGTCCGAGCCGTTGGGGTGGAAGTCCGTCCTGCCGACGCTCTTGACGTAGTAAGCGTGGTCGAGGGTGAAGAGCCGGACCTGGTGCCCCAGCGCGTCGAGCAGCACGGCGGCCTGCGGGTGCACGTGGACGACGGCGTTCACGTCGCTGCGCACCTGGTAGCTGCGCTGGTGCAGCTTCCACTCGCTCGACGGCTTCTCGGCGCCGCCAAGGTGCTCGCCGTCGAGGCCCATGAGGGCGAAGTGCTCCGGCGTCAGCCGGTCGAGCCAGGTGCCGGCGCCGGTCACGACGAACCGGTCCGCGCCCACCCGGGCGGAGAGGTTGCCGCCTGAGGCGAGGACGAGGCCTCGGTCGACGGCGGTGCGGCCCACGTCGATGAGCTCGGCGATCGTCGCGTCGAGATCGACATCGGTGGTGGTGGTGGTGGTCACGGTGGTTCCTTCCGAGGATGCGATGGCCGGGTGCGAGGGCGCGCCCGGCCGGACGGTGCGTGGCTAGACGGCGGCGACCAGGGCCGCCTCCTCCTCCGAGATGGCCCGCGCCTCGTCGCGCTCGGCGTCGTTCTGCCGCAGGAAGAAGGTCAGGACGAAGCCGACCAGGTAGAACGACGCGATGATCCAGACGGTCCCCTGGACGCCGAGCGGGGTCACGAGACCGGCGACGACGGGCCCGGCGAACTGGCTGAGGCCGGCGCCCAGGTTGAGGATCGCGACCGCAGCCGCCTTGTTGCGTGGGGCCAGGAGCGGGACGACCGCCGACAGGGGCACGAACATGCCGAGGGCGAGACCGTAGAAGATTCCGATGACGAGCGTGACGCCGAAGGCCGGGCCCAGGGCCGTGGGCACGTAGAACAGCGCGAGGACGGTCGCGAAGCAGCCGATGCCGCCCGCCCACGCGATGACGTTGATGCGGCCGATCCAGTCACTGAGGTACCCCGAGATGAGGTTGGCGGCCACGTTGGCCGCGAGCATCGTGCCCCAGATGACCTGCCACTGCCCCTGCGTGAAGCCGATCTCGCGGACCATGTAGGTGCTGAGGAAGACGACGAAGGCGTAGAACGACAGCGTGTTGATGATGCGGACGACCCCGCCGATCCCGACCTTGGGTCGCGAGCCGACGATCGTGATGCTGCTGACGACTCCCCGGACGCTGTTGCTCAGGGTGACCGGCTCGCGGACGGGGTTCCGCAGCAGGAACGCGACCATCAGGCCGCCGACGGTGACGAAGGCCAACGACGTCCAGAGGGTGCCGAGCTCGCCGAGGGTGCCGATGACCGCGCCGGCGAAGTACGAGCTGATCACGCCGAGGCCGAGAGTGGAGAAGAACCAGTACCAGCCGACCGCCCGGCCCATCACCGGCTCGGGGGTGCCCATCGTCACCCACACCAGGAACCCGTAAGAGAACATCGGGTAGCCGAGGCCGCGGATGCCGAACGCCAGGAGCATGACCGCGAAGTTCTGCTGCATGACCCCCAACAGCAGGAACACGATCTCGAAGACGAACCAGATCCCGAATCCGAGCATCATCACCCGCTTCGGACCCCAGGCCTCGGCGAGGGCCCCGCTGAGCCAGGCGGCGACGGCGACGACGATGCCGTACACCGAGAAGAGCAAGGCGATGTCCCCGTTCGAGAAGCCGAGCTCGTCCAGGTAGGGCGAGAGGAACCCCGCCTCGATGCCGTCGCCCACCATGAAGATCGTGACGGCGACGAAGCCCCAGGCGATGGGGCGGGAGATTCCCTGCGTGCGCAGCAGCCGCGCGAAGCGGCCCTCGCTGACGGGGGCGGGGGTGCTGACCATGTCGTACTCCTCGTTGAGTGGATTGGTGGCCGACCTGATGGTGAACATATGTTCACCGTCTTGAACCGATGCACTCATCCTGGGGCGGCACGGCGTCGGTGTCAAGCGGGTGGGAAGATGGGCAGATGCTCCTGGGTCGCGTCGCACGCATGTACTACGAGCTCGGCATGACGCACCAAGAGATCGCGACCGCCCTGGGGCTGTCGCGCATCCGGGTGACACGGCTGCTCGCCGAGGCGCGGGCACAGGGAATCGTCGAGATAACGGTGCACAGCGACGAGCCGCTCTTCGCCGACGAGCAGCGCGCCCTCACGGACCGGTTCGGCCTCGCTCAGGCCTGGCTCTCGCCGTCGCTCGGCGAACCGCAGAAGGACGCCCGCTCGTTCGCGACGGTCGCGGCCGAAGCCGTCGAGTCGGTCACCGACGGAGCGGGCGTCGTCGCCCTCAGCCTGTCGAGCGCCGTCGCGGCGGCCGTCGCGGCGTTCGGGGACCACCCCCGGCCGGGCGCGGAGTTCGTCCCTCTGGGCGGCTCCACGGGCGGTCGCGCCGTCGCCTCGAATCCCCACGAGCTCGCCCTGCAGCTCGCCGCCCGTACCGGGGGCCAGGCCTTCCACGTCCCCGCGCCGCTGGTGGCCGCGACACAGGAGGCAGCACGCCTCGCCCTCAGTGATCCGTCGGTGAGGGCCGTGATGACGCGCGCCGCCGAGGCCGACGTCATGATCTCCGGCCTCGGCGGGATGTCGCTGGGCGAGGGCCTGCTCCTGCCCTCCCTCGACGAGGAGGTGCGGAGCGAGCTGACGAAACGGGGCGCGGTCGGCGACCTCGCCGGCCGGTACTTCGACCGCTCGGCCCGACCGATCGACAGCGACCTCGACCGCCGCGTGGTCAGCCTGACGCTGGACGCCCTGCGACGGATCCCCCGCCGCCTCGTCATCGCGCGCGGGCCCGCCAAGGTCGAACCCCTGCGGTCGGCACTCGAGGGCGGCCTCGCCACGGCCCTGGTCACCGACGTCGAGACCGCCCGGGTGCTGCTGCGCTGACGCCCAGTAGTGGACGGGTCAGGACGACACGGACGCCACGAGGTCGCGCTGGTTCGCGACAGCGCGCACGGGCTCGCCTGCGCGCCACGCACGCAGCGCCTCCGCCGCCATCCTCGAGTGCTCGGCGACGACGTCGTCGGAGGCGCCGGCGATGTGGGGAGTCAGCGTCACGTTCTCGAAGGTCCGCAGTTCGGACTCCGCGGGCAGCGGCTCCTGGTAGTAGACGTCGAAGCCGGCGCCTGCGATGCGTCGCTCGCGCAGGGTGTCCATCAGCGCCTCCTCCTGGATGATCGCGGCCCGGCCTGCGTTCACGAGGAACGCGTGGGGCTGCATCATCGCGAGCTCCGCCGCCCCGATCAGCCCCTCGGTCTCCGGCATCAGCGGCACGTGCACGGTGACGACGTCCGAGGTCGACATGACCTCCTCGAGCGACACCACGGTCGCCTCCGAGCCGAAGTGGTCCGCCGGCAGGAACGGGTCGTAGACCTTGACCGTCATGCCGAAGCCGCGGGCGCGCCGCAGCACGCGCGCACCGACGGCTCCGCCGCCGAGGATGCCCAGCGTCCGTCCGCCGAGGCCGATGCTGCGGAAGCGCTCGTAGGGCTCGAAGACGTCCTCCTCGCTCCAGTGGCCGTCCCGCAGCCAGCGCTCCGCAGCGCTCACGTGGCGGACGGTGTCCAGCAAGAGGGCGAAGCTGAGGTCGGCGGTGACCTCGGCGTTGCGTCCCGGCGTCGTCGCGACGGGGATGCCCCGGGCGGAGCAGGCGGCGAGGTCGACGTTGACGGGCGCGGCGCGGCACGAGACCACGAAGCGGAGCTGCGGCGCCGCGGCCAGCGTCGCAGCGTCGACGAGGTCGAGTTCGGCCACGATCGCGTCGGCCTCCGCCAGCTCGGTGCCGAGCCCTCGGTCGGCCAAGCTCGTGCCGTCCGTGCTCGGGTCGACCGTTCGGACGGTGAAGACATCGCCGAGCGAGGCGGCGACGTCGGCGTCGAACGACGCCGTGACGAGGACTGTGGGCTTGTCGCTGGTGGTCATGGTTCCTCCTAGTGGTGTGACGGGGTGAGCTCGGGCCGTTCGGCCACGGGGTCCGGGACCAGGCCGCGGAGCACCCGCAGCTCGGGCCAGGAGGGGCGGAGCGCGTCGCGCGTCGCGATGAAGGTCGAGAAGGCGCGGCGATAGAGCTCGGCCCTCTCGGCGCGGGGGGCGAACCGGGTGGTCGTCGGCGCGAGCGCGGCGACGCCGCTCGTGAGGTCGCCGAAGACCCCGGCGGCGACCCCTGCGAGCGTCGCCGCGCCGCGCGCGCCGACCTCGGGGGCGTCCTGACGTTCGACGGTCCGGCCGGACACGTCGGCGAGGACGCGACAGAAGAGGTCGGAGTCGGAGCCTCCCCCGCAGATCGCGAGCACGCCGTCCAGCCGCAGGACGTCGAGGCACTCCGTCAGGGCGAACGCGAGGCCCTCGTAGACGCTGCGGAGCAACTCCGCCGACGACGTGGTGACGCTCATCCCGAGCCAGGCGGCCGAGGCCGCGCCGTCGGAGAACGGGGCGCGCTCCCCGCTCGGCGAGCCGTACGGCAGGTAGAGGACGCCGCCGCTGCCGGGGGGCACCGCGGCGGCGTCGCGCTCGACGTCGGCCCAGTCCTCTGCCCCCCGGCCGAGGCACTCGCGGACCCAGTCGAGATTGGGCGTCCCCGTCATCGGCGCGAGCGACTCGAGCACCTGGCGGCCGCGGCCGGTGGCCAGGACGATGCTCTGGTCGGACCTGACGTGGTCGCGCGACGGGTGGTTGACGCCGACGAAGCCGGTCGTCCCGAGGATCGCGTAGCCGTCGCCGTCGGCCACCGCACCGATGCCGACGCCCGCGGCGGCCGTGTCGACGAGTCCGACAGCCACCGGGATGCCCGCCGACAGGCCGACGACGTCGGCGACGTGCCGGGTGAGGCGACCGGCGACGGACGCCGGGGACATGACCGGTGCGAGCCAGGCGGCCACCTCCTCCTGCGCGAGCTGCGCCAGGAGCTCGCCGGAGTACTCGAGCGTCGCCGTGTCGAGGTAGGTGCGAGAGGCCTCGCTGGGGTCGGTCGCCCTCTCCCCGGTGAGTCGGAACCGCAGCCAGTCCTTGCAGTTCAGCTGGTGGACCCCGCGGTCGCGGTCGAGCGATCCGTCGGCACCCAGGGCCTCGACGAGCACCGGGAGAGCCCCGGGGAACAGCGGGGAGCCGGTGGCGCCGGCGACCGCGGCGCCGCGGCCGTCGGCCGACCACGTCTCGACCACGCCGGAGGCGCGACCGTCGAGCCAGAGCGCGGCGGGCCGGAGCGGCCGGCCGTCGTCGCCGACGAGCCAGGCACCGTCGCCCTGGCCCGTGAGGCCGATGGCCACGACGTCGCCGCTCAGCTCGCCGAGCTGGTCGACCACGGCGCTGATGGTGAAGGCGGCGGCCTGCCACACCCTCTCCATGTCGACCTCGGCCTCGCCCCGGGGCCCTCGCGTGATGTGCACGGTCGATCGGGCCACGCCGACGATCGACCCGTCGAGCGTGAAGGCCACGGTCTTGACCGACGTGGTGCCCGCGTCGATGCCGAGGATGATCTGGGTGCGTCGTTGCACGTGGACTCCGATGTCTCCGCTGCGCCGAGAACAAATGTTCACAGGCTGATCTGTTGTTCAGCCTACGCCCTTGTCGCCGGGTCGCCAAGACGCCCGCGAAGTTCTCACGACGAGGTGGGCCGCCCGGGGCCGTGGGAGGCCGCGACAGAACCGAGGCGCCGCCTAGGGTGCGTCCGGCTCGGCACGGAGGCATCCGTCGGGGGACGTCCCAGTCGAGCGAAGGACGAGCGACCCCGCAGAACGAGGAAAGCCTGGCTCATGGCCAGGCTTTCTCGTGTGTTCTGTGCGCCTGGAGGGACTCGAACCCCCAACCTTCTGATCCGTGGTCAGATGCCTCGGAGGGTTGCCGTCACGCCAAGAACAGGCGCTCACTCATTGCGGGCCGGAATGCGGCCGGGCAGCTCCTGCTACCGAGGACCATCGAGTTGCATCTGCCTGGAGCCGTCTAGGACGAGCAATACGGCGAGCGAAGTGAAGGCACGGCAGCAGTAGGCGTCTCTGCCCGGTTGGACGGTTCTGGGAACGCCGTGGTTCAGACCACCGACGAACCCGATCTGGAGAACGCCTTCGGGTCGATCTCCGCCTCACCCGTGTGGCGCCTTCCGACCTTCGTCACCGCCTCTCACACCGACCGCGGCCCGACGACCTCGCGGCGGCCTCCTGCTGCCGTTCGACGCGGGCACCGAAGTAGAGACCGGCGGCGACGGCGGATCACGACGACACAGAGCCACGGTCGACGTCGATGACGCCTTTACGGAGGATGAAGCAGCCGTACGGGCCAGGGTCCGACGTGCGGACGACGGCGAAGGACCGGCGAGCGGCGGCGTAGAAGTCGAACCGCTCCAGCGCCTCCACGGTGACCGGGTGGCCGGTGAGCCCGTCGAGCGTGGCTTGGAACTCCAGTTGCACCGTCACGAGGCGCTCAGGGTCGTCGACGACTGCCATCCTCCTGACGGGGGCCTCGACGAACGTGTCGAGCGGCATCAGCGAGAGGATCGCAGTGCAGGCTCGAGGGAGGTCGCAGCCAGCGAGGTCGACGACCTTGCCGTGGGTCGTGTGGGCCGCGATGGAGGCTGCCGGGTGGTTCACGTCGCAGAGGAGCAGATCGTCTCCGTGTCCCATCGACATGAGGACGAACAGCAGCTCCGCGGTCAGTGCGCTGTCGATGCCCTTGAGCATGACGACTCCTTCGGTGAGTGGTGGCTGGACGGGACGGCGGCGGGGTCGAGGCGCCGGTGGCACCTGACCCAGCCGCCGTGGTCACTCCCGGGCGGCCGCGCGGGTGTTGAGCTGGTCGAACGCGACCGCGACGAGGATCAACAGGCCGATCGCGATCTGCAGGTAGAACGAGTTCACCGCGAGCAGGTTGCCGCCGTTGTTCAGGACGCCGATCAGCAGCGCGCCGCAGGCGGCGCCGATCGCGCTCCCCCGCGCCCCGGAGAGGCTGGCCCCGCCGATGACGCAGGCCGCGATGGCCTGCAGCTCGAAACCGGTGCCGGCTGTCGGGACTCCCGCCCCGAGGCGGGAGGTCAGGAGGACGCCGCCGACCGCGGAGAGCAGGCCCGCGATGCCGTAGACCGTGATGGTCACCAACCGCACCGGGACACCGGCCAGGCGGGCCGCCTCCGGGTTCGAGCCGACGGCGTAGACGTACCGGCCGAAGACGGTGCGCTTGAGGACGAACGCCGCGATCGCCGCGATGACCACGAACAGGATCAGCAGGTTGGGGATGCCGACGACCGATCCGTTGGCGATCTCCTGGAACCCGTCGGGCAGCCCCTGGATCGTGTTGGCGTCGGTGATGACGAGCACGACTCCTCGGGCGATGCCGAGCATGCCCAGGGTCGCGATGAAGGGCGGGAGCTTGAACCTCGTCACGAGCAGGCCGGTGATGATGCCCAGCACGGCGCCGACCAGGGCCCCGAGGAGGAGCGCGAGGGGGATCGGGACGCCCGCGACGAGCAGCTGTGCGGTGACCGCGCCGGCGAGGCCGAGGATCGACCCCACCGAGAGGTCGATGCCGCCGGTGAGGATCACCATCAGCTGGCCGATCGCCAGGATGCCGAAGATCGACACCTGCCGGGCGAGGTTCGCCAGGTTGTTGCCCGTGAGGAAGTCGTCGCTCGCCAGCGTGAGGGCGCCGAAGACGACGAGAAGGACGATGAGCACGCCGCTCTCGCGGCCGGCGATGCTGCCGAGGGTCGTGACCCGCGGCTTGGACGACGCGCGGGCGGCTGCGGCTGCGGCGTCGTCGCCGTTCCGCACCACTCGGATGGTCGTGGTCTCGATGGGTTCGCGCCACATCAACTTAGGCATGGGGGACTTCCTCGATGTTCTGTCGGGTGACCGGGTCGGAGTGGGGATCGTGGCTGAGCGGCGGGATGCCGTGCAGGTGGTCGGAGGAGTCGTCGACCCCGCCGCTGGCGAGGCGGAGCACGTCCTCCTCGGAGGCGCCGCCCGGCAGCTCACCAGCGACGGCGCCCTCGCGGAGGACGACGACGCGGTCGGCCAGGCCGAGCAGCTCGGGGAGGTAGGACGACACGACGATGACGGCGAGTCCGCGGCGGGCCAGGTCGTTGATGACGTCGTAGAGCTCGCCCTTGGCGCCGACGTCGATGCCCTTCGTCGGCTCGTCGAACATGATGACCTTGGGCTTGGTCAGCAACCAGCGCGCGAGGAGCACCTTCTGTTGATTGCCGCCGGAGAGCGTCGAGACGGGCTGGTCGTACGAGCCGGCGCGGATGCGCAGGCTGTCGAGCAGCGCGTCGGCCTCGTCCGACTGGGCCTTGCCGGGCAGCAGCCCTCGTCGAGACCCGACCCGGAGGCTCGCGATCGTGACGTTCTCGCGGATGGAGAGCTCTGGCAGCAGGCCGAGCACCTTCCGGTCCTCGGTCAGCAGGGCGACACCCGCGTCCATCATCGTGCGCGGGCCGTCCGCCCGGACCACGGCGCCGTCGATCAGGATCTCCCCCGACGCGACGGGCTCGGAGCCGAAGACGCTGAGCAGCAGCTCGCTCCGCCCCGAGCCGAGCAGGCCGCCGATGCCGAGGATCTCGCCGCCGCGAGCCTCGAGGTCGACGGCTGGGCTGTCCGGCGTGCGCCGGAGGGCGCGGAGGCTCAGGCGGGCGGGGTGGACCTCCCGTGCCTCGTCCGGGTATAGCGACGACACTTCTCGGCCGACCATCGCGTTGATGAGCGTGTCCTCGGTGTAGTCGCTCATCGGGCCGCTCTGTGAGAGCTCGCCGTCGCGCAGCACCGTCACCCAGTCGCCGATCGCGAACATCTCCTCGAGCCGGTGCGTGACGTAGAGGATCGCGACGCCGTCGCGCTTGAACTTGCGGATCTGGTCGAGCAGACGGTCCGACTCGGCCTCGGTCAGCGCCGTGGTCGGCTCGTCGAAGACGATGACCTTGACCGCGTCGGCCGTGACGACCTTGGCGACCTCGACGAGCTGCTTCGTCGCGGCGGGCAGCCGCTCGACGATGACGTCGGGGTCGACGTCGGCGAGGCCGAGCGAGTCGAGGACGAAGCGGCACCGGTCGTGCAGGTCACGGGCCCGGATCACGCCTGAGCGTGACGGCAAGCGGCCCATGAACATGTTCTCGCCGACGGACAGGTGCGGCAGGAGGCTGAGCTCCTGGTAGACGGCCTGGACGCCCGCGGTGCGGAGGGCTCCCGGGGAGGCGGTGGTGACGGTGGCGCCGTCGATGTCGTAGTCGCCCGAGTCTCGGTGCACGGCACCGGTCAGGACTCTGATCAGAGTCGACTTGCCGGCACCGTTCTCGCCTGCCAGGCAATGCACCTGACCGGGGACGAGCTTGAGCGAGACACCGCTGAGGGCCTGGACGGCACCGTAGGCCTTGGAGACGTCGGTGAGCTGCAGGACCGCAGTGCCCTCGGGCTCGCGGACGGTCATCCGTTGGTCTCGGCAGTCTGCGGCTCGAGGAGCGACTTGATCTCGGGGCTGTCCATGTTGTCGCGGTCGGCGATCGCGACGCCGGGGTCGAGGCTCGCGGGCGGGATGCGTCCCTGGGTCGCCATCGCGGCCTCGACGACGCCCTGGTAGCCGAGGAACCAGGGGTTCTGCACGACGAGAGAGTCGATGCTGCCGTCGGCGAGCGCTGCGTTCTCCGCCGGGTCGGAGTCGAACGCGACCACGGCGATGTCGTCGGCGGCGTCGTTGTCCTTGATGGCTGTGGCTGCACCGACGCCCGAGCTGTTGTTGTCGGCGAAGACGCCTACGAGGTCCGAGTTGGCCGAGATCGCGTCGTTCACCTGGGAGGCGGCGGTGCCGATGTCGTTGTTGTTGTAGCTCTGCAGGCTGGAGTCGATGTCGGGGCAGTCGGTCGCGAGGCCTGCGCGGAACCCGGCGTCGCGGTCCTGGTTGGCCTCGATGCCGGCGACGGGCGCCTCGACGAGGACCTTGCCCGTGGTGGTGCCCTGCTCTGTGAGCAGCTGGCACATGCGCTCCCCGGCCGCCGTCCCGGCGAGGATGTTGTTCGTGCCGATGTGGCCCTCGATCTCGGCCGTGACCTTCGTGTCCGCGGTGATGACCTTGATGCCCGCCTCTCGAGCGGCGTCGATCGAGGCGTTGAGAGCCTCGCTCGAGCTCGGGGCGATCAGGATCGCGTCGGCCCCGCGCGAGACGGAGTTCTCGACGAGCTGCACCTGGCCGGCGATGTCCGTCTCTGAGGTCGGCCCGAAGGTGTTCACCTCGATCCCGAAGTCGGCCGCTGCCGCCTCGGAGCCGGCGAGGAGGGTCTGCCAGTAGGCGGAGTCGCTGGCCCGGATGATGACGTCGACCTTCACGCCTGCCGCCGCGCCTCCGTCCCCACCTCCGCTCGGAGCGGCCTCGGAGACGGTGGCCCGACCGCCGACGACGCCCCCGACGAGGGCGACGAGGGCGATGGTCGCCACGAGGGACAGGGAGAAGACAGTTCTAGATCGCGCCATTGCGTGTCCACCTAGGTGTGAGAAGGGGTCGGGTGTTCATGTTCGAGGTGTTCTGGGAGGGCCGGTGCTCCGCTCGACGAGGACCGTCGCGCGGGCACCGGCCCGGGAGCCCGGTGGCTCGTGGGTCAGGCGGTGTGGCCTGCGGGCGTGATGCTCAGCAGCTGGTTGCGGAGGCGCTGCGAGGCGATGCCGTCGGCCTGGTCGATGACCGAGGTGATGTGGTCGACGCCGACCGCCTCGATCTTCGCGATGAGCAGCTCGACGGTGGCGCGGTTGGTCTCCGCCTCCTCCTGTGCGTCTTCGCGGATCGGGAAGGTGTCGAAGTAGATGACGCCGTCGTAGTCGTGGCGGAGCAGGTAGTACAGGAACTCGATCGTCTCGAAGGGGTGGATCGAGCCGATCATGAGCCCGTCGTCGTGGTCGTTGTTGCCGTCGTTGAGGTGGACGCCCCAGAGCTTGCCCTCGGCGAGCAGCAGCGCGGCGCCGAAGCCGGGAGCGTCGCCGGCCATCAGCATGTGGGCGAAGTCGAGGGTCGCCCCGACGTTCGGCCGGTCGATCAGCTGGAGGACGTGCAGGGTCTGGCCGACGCTGCGGATGACGGAGTGGACGCGCTCCTCGTAGGGCTTGTACTCGATGCTGATGCGGACGTCGGGGCGGTAGTCGGCGAGCTCTTGGAACGCCTCGACGATGCGACCGAGGTCACGCGCGTAGTCCTTCTGGAACGTGTAGTCGAAGCCGTCGAAGCCGAGCCAGACCGTCACGAGGTCGCTGCCGCCGAGGGCCGCGGCGTCGATGCCGGCCTTCGTCAGCTCGATCGCCTCGCGTCGGACCGCCTCGTCGCGGTTGCTGTACTCGCCGTGGACGAAGTCCTTGCGGAAGCGCATGGCGACGCTGTTGAGGGTCAGTCCGAGCTCGTCGAGGAGGGGCTTCATGTCGGCGGGCTCGATGCCGACGAAGTGCTCGGGGTAGTTGAGGTCGACGTAGTCGATGCCCTGCGTCGCACTGATGCGACGGAGGGCTGCGGCGGTGTCTCCACCGGCGATGAACGAGTTGAGGCGCGTGGCGAACTTCATGTGGGAGACCGTACGGAGCATGACCATCCTTGTCAAGCGTTGTCATTTTTGGTCACTTATGTTTGCGCGTCGGGCGTTGAACAGCCGTATCTATGGGCTCAGACCTTTGACAGAATTTGTCATTTCCACCTAAGGTCAAGCAAGACGGCACTGTGTCGTCGACACGATGGAGTGGAGAACGGCATGACGGCGAAGGCCATCGTGGTGATCGGGAGCATCAACTACGACCTGATCGTCAGTCAGGACCGGCTCCCCCGCCGCGGCGAGACGCTCGTGTCGACCGGCTTCCGGAGCGACTTCGGCGGCAAGGGCGCGAACCAGGCGGTCCAGGCGGCGCGACTCGGCGCACGAGTGCAGTTCGTGGGCGCCGTGGGCGCGGACCACTACGGGGCGATGTGCCGCGCGAACCTGGAGCGCGAGGGCGCCGAGTGCCGCCTCCGGCCTACGGACTCCGTCAGCGGCCTGGGACTCGTGAACGTCGTCGGCGACGGGGAGGTGCACGCCACGATCGTGGAGGGCGCCAACGCGATGGTCACGGGCGACTGGGTCGACGTCCACGCCGACCTCGTCGCCTCCGCGGCCGTCGTCGTGCTGCAGAACGAGGTGCCCGCCTCCGCGAACGACCGTGCCGTCGCCCTGGCGGCAGCAGCTGGCGTGCCGGTCATCTACAACGCGGCGCCAGCCAGGCCCGTGGCCCTCGCGACGACTCGCGCCTGCACGTGGTTCGTGGTGAACGAGGACGAGGCCGCCGAGTACCTCGGGCACGCTCTCGGAGACGTCGCCGACGACGACGCCATGCGCGCGGTCGTCCAGGAGCTGACGTCTTACTGCGTGAACGTCGTCCTGACCCTGGGCAGTCACGGCTGCTATGTTTCTGCAGGTCGGCGAGTGCAGTTCGTCAGGGCCGTCGAGGCCGTGGCAGTCGACACGACCGGCGCCGGCGACTCCTTCATCGGAGCGTTCGCCACGGCGCTCGCCGGCGGAGTCGACCCGTTCCAGGCGTCCCGGACCGCGGCCCTGGTCGCCTCGATCACGGTGGCGGGGATGGGTGCCCAGTCCAGCATGCCGACACGGGAGGACCTCGACCATGAAGTCGTTCGCGAGACACCAGCTGATCCTCGACCGGGTCGCACTGGGTGACTCGATCCTCATCGACGACCTCGTCACCGCGACGGGTGCGTCGCCGTCCACCGTGCGCCGCGACATCCGTGAGCTCGAGCGCTCGGGTCAGGTCGTCAGCCTCCGCGGCGGTGCCATCCGCGCCGAGGAGCGCGCCGCCGAGCTCCCCGCCGCCCTGAAGTCACAGATCAACCGAGACGAGAAGGTCGCCATCGCCCGCGCCGCCGCCGCGATGGTCGTCGAGGGCGAGACGATCTACGTCGACTCCGGCACGTCGCTGACCGAGTTCATGATCGCGCTCCCCGACATCGGTGTCCACGTCATCACGTCGAACACCCAGGTGCTCGGGATGGTGCCGCGCCCCAGGGTCACCGTCACGGCGCTCGGGGGCGACTACCTCCCCGACATCGGCTCCGTGGCCGGCACGATGACCGACCGCCAGCTCGAGGACCTCTACTTCGACCGTGCGTTCATCGGCGTCACCGGCATCGACGTCGCTGCGGGCGTCACCACCTTCGACATCCGCGAGGCCAACAAGAAGCGCATCGTGCAGGCGCACAGCCGCGAGACCGTCGTGCTCGCCGACAGCAGCAAGTTCGACGTCGTCTCCCTCTGCCGCGCGTTCAGCTTGTCGGCGTGCACGGTGGTCAGCGATCTCCGCGCGCCGGTCCTCGAGGCAGCGAGGTCGTTCGTGGTTGCGCCGGTCAGGGACGTCAGGGCCTGACCCCGTGCGTGTGGGATCGGCTCCGTCCTGGTCGTCAGGTCTGCCGCCTTCTCGCCATGACAGCGCGCTGCAGGAGCACGAAGACCAGGAGGATCCCCCCGGTGATGATGGTGGTGGCCTCGGGAGGGATGCCTCCGTCTCGCGTGATCAGCACGTTCATGAGGCCGAGCACGAGTGCCCCCACGACGGACCCGAGCACGAAGCCGACGCCGCCGGTGAGGAGGGTGCCGCCGATCACCGTGGCGGCGATCGAGTCGAGCTCCCACCCGATGCCGGTGATGTTCTGCGCACTCCCGAGTCGGGCTGTGTAGATGACCGAGGCGAGCCCGGCGAGCGAACCGCTGATGACGTAGACCGCGAGCTTGGTTCGGCGGACGGGGAGTCCCATGAGGGCGGCCGACTGCTCGGATCCACCGATCGCGTAGACGGTGCGGCCGAGGCGTGTGCGGTGCAGGACGAAGAACGCGACGGCCACCACGACCAGCGCGATCAGCACGCCCGGCGTCGTGACGACGTCGTTCACCTTCGGGCCGTCGACCACCTTCATGTTCGTGGCGAGCGACCGGATGGGCGACTCGTCGGCGAGGCGCTCGGGCACCGTGCTGAGGATCGAGGCGAGGCCGCGGCCGAGGAACATCATCGCGAGTGTGGCGATGAACGGCTGTACGTCGAAGAACTGGATCAGCACGCCGGACACGACGCCGGATGCCGTGCCGATGAGGATCATGAGGACCATCACTGCCCACGGGTTCCAGCCGGCGTTGGCGAGCAGCACGCCTGCGACGCTGCTGACGGCGACGATCGCGCCGACGGAGAGGTCGATCCCGCCCGTCAAGATGACGAACGTCAGTCCCACGGCCAGGACGATCACATGTGCGTTGTTGATGAGGAGGTTGGACAGGGTCGCGGCCTGCACGATGCGGCCGTAGGCGATCTCGCCGTAGGCCAGCATCGCGATCAGGATCACCAGGGCGGCGACGGTCGGCAGGGAGTCGAGCCGGAGTCGCATGCGGCGCCGCGGCTCGAGGGGCCCGCTGCCAGGACCAGGTGCCGGCGTCGGGGTGAGGGGCGGGCGGATCGTGGTGGCGCTCATGCGGACACGGCCTCCTTCTCGGTGGGCGCGGGAGTGGGCACCGGACGTCGGCGCCTCGTGAACAGGGCGCGGACGCGCCGGGACTGCAGGAGCACGATCGCGACGATGACGATCGCCTTGAAGGCAGGCGTGGCCGAGGACGAGACGCCCAGGAACACGACGGTCTTGTCGAGCGTCGCGATCAGCAACGCTCCGACGGCAGCTCCGAGCAGGTGGAACTTCCCGCCGGCCAGGGACGTGCCGCCGATCACGACAGCCAAGATGGCGTCGAGCTCGAGCTGGTAGCCGGTGCGGGAGACGTCGACCGTCATGACGCTCGCCGTGGCGAAGATGCCAGCCACGCCGGCGAGCAGGCCGCTGCCGATGTAGGCGGTGAACAGGAGCGCCCGGCGGTCGAGTCCCGCGAGGCGCGCGGCCTTCGGGTCCATCCCGATCGCCTCGATCATGAGGCCCAGGGCGCTGCGTCGCACGAGCGCGGCGACGCCGAGCGTGATCAGGACCGCGAGCAGGAACACGACCGGCAGCCCCACGAGGTAGCCGTTGGCGACCCAGCGGAACGGCTCGTTCGCGGCGGCGGTGTTCTGGCCGCCCGTGATGACCTTCGCCAGGCCGCGGCCGGCGAGCATGATCACCAGCGTGCTGATGAACGGCTGCAGCCCCACGACCGAGACGAGCATGCCGTTGACCGCGCCGAGGACGCCGGCGATCAGCAGAGCCAGGCCCATCGCCGCGAGCGCGACGCCGAGGGAGTCGGAGCCGGCTGCCTTCAGGAACTCCATCGAGACTGCACCCGCCACGACCATGATCGAGCCGACGCTGAGGTCGATGCCGCCGGTGGCGACCACGAGGCACATCCCGACCGCGATCATGAGCACAGGGGCGGCTGCGCGGAGGATGTCGATGAGGTTGCCCACGAGGTTGCCCGTGTCCGGGTTGACGGACAGAGCGAGGTAGCCGGGGTCCTTCGCCACGTTGATCGCCAGCAGCAGGACGATCGCGACCGTGCCCCAGACCCAGGGCCGGTGCAGCACGTCGCCGAGGCCGTGCAGGCCCAGGCGCCTGGTCACGGGGGTCGTCGGGTCACTCATCGGGCTGCCTCCTCAGGCATGGTGTGGGGGACGGTCTCGAGAGGGACCTCGGAGACGCCCTCATCGGCGATGGCGGCGACGATGGACTCGGCAGTGACGTCCGGTCCGGCCTCGAGCTCCGCGATCTTGCGGTGGTCCTTCAGGACGACGATCCTGTCGCTGAGCCGCACCACCTCCTCGAGTTCCGAGGAGATGAACACGACGGCGACACCCGTGTCGGCGAGCGCCGCGACCTGCTCCTGGATCTCGGCCTTGGCGCCCACGTCGATGCCGCGGGTGGGCTCGTCGAGGATCAGCAGCTCCGGCTCGGTCGCGAGCCACCTGCCGAGCAGCACCTTCTGCTGGTTGCCGCCGGACAGGTTCCGGATGGGCCGATCAGGATCGGCCGGTCTGACGTTGAGCTCGGTGAGGTACTTCGTGACCACCCTGTCCTTCTCCTTCGCGGAGAGCGGCCGGGCCCAGCCGCGCTTGGCCTGGACGGCGAGCACGAGGTTCTCGCGGACGCTGAGGTCACGGATGATGCCCTCGTCACGGCGGTTCTCGCTCGAGAACGCGATGCGGTGCTTGAGAGCCTTCGCGGGAGAGGAGATGGCCACGGGGACGCCGTCCATGGTCACGGTTCCCGTGTCGGGTCGGTCGACGCCGTAGAGGAGGCGAGCGAGCTCGGTGCGGCCGGAGCCGAGGAGCCCCGCTAGGCCGACGACCTCGCCGCGACGGAGCGCCACGTCGGTCGCGTCGAGCGAGCCCTTGCGGCCGATCCCGGTCGCTCGGTAGACGGGCTCCCCCTCGGCCACCTGTCGGCTGGCCCGCTCACGGTCGAGGGAGCGGAGGCTCTGCAGGTCTTTCCCGATCATCTCGGCGATGAGCCCGGCCCGGTCGATGTCGCGGGTGAGGTGCTCCCCGACGAGCTTGCCGTTCCGGAGCACGGTGAGCCTGTCGCTGATGGCGAAGACCTGGTCGAGGAAGTGGGAGACGAAGAGGATGGCGACTCCTTCGTCGCGGAGCCGTCGCATCACTCGGAAGAGACCCTCGACCTCGTCGGCGTCGAGGCTGGAGGTCGGCTCGTCCAGGATCAGCACCTTCGCCTCGACGACCGTGGCGCGGCTGATCGCGACGAGCTGCTGGAGCGCGAGGCTGAGGGAGGAGAGCGGGGTGCGGGGATCGAGATGCCCCAGGCCCACACGGGCGAGGACCTCGGAGGCGGCGGCGTGCGTCCCCTTCCAGTCGATCCCGAACCGGCCGCGCCGCTCGTGGCCGAGCATGACGTTCTCGCCGATGGTGAGGTTGGCGCAGAGGTTGACCTCTTGATAGACCGTGGAGATCCCGGCGGCCTGCGCATCGGCGGTGCCGGAGAGCCGGCGCTCGGCGCCGTCGACGACGACGCGGCCGGAGTCGATGCCGTAGACGCCCGTGAGCGCCTTGATCAGCGTCGATTTCCCGGCGCCGTTCTCGCCCATGAGCGTGTGGACCTCGCCGGGGAAGAGCCGGAGGTCGACCCCGTCAAGGGCTTTGACCCCGGGGAAGGCGATGGTGATGGCTTGCATCTCCACGATCGGACTGGATGCCTGCATGGCGTGTGCTCCTTGTCTGCCGACTCCCCCGCCCGATGCCGTGGCAGCGGACGGGGTGACGGGGGCGGCGAGGCGGTCAGGTCCGCCTCGCCGCCGGATGTGGCCGTGCGGACTGGTCAGAACTTCCGGTCGGGCAGCGCCGTGGCGGCCGCCTCGGGCGAGTCGAACGTGGCCGACTCGACGACGATCGACGACTCGACGGTGTCGCCGTCGAGCAGCTTCTGCACTGCCTCGAGGGCCGTGTCGCCGAACAGCGGGTTGTACTCGGCGACGAAGCTGAGCTTGCTGTCGGCCAGCGCCTCGAGTGCGCTCTTCGTTCCGTCGATCGTGGCGATCTTGACGTCCACGCCGGGCGTGAGGCCCGCCTCCTCGACGGCCTGGACGGCGCCGAGGCCCATCTCGTCGTTCTGCGCGAAGACGAGCTGCACGTCGTTGCCGTTCGACTTCAGCACGGTCTCGAAGACGCTCTTGGCCTCCTCGGTCGACCAGTTGGCGGTCTGCGCGCCGATCTTCGTGAACGAGCTCTCGGCACCGATCACCTCGTCCCAGCCTTCGTTGCGCTCGTTCACGACCGAGACGCCGGCTGGGCCCTCGAGCGTGAAGTAGTTGCCGCCCTCGGGGAGAGCGGTCTTGGCCCACTCGGCGACCGACTCGCTGACGGCGATGTTGTCGGGGGCGATCCGTGTCGCGTAGAGCGAGGTGTCGTCGGGCTCGATGCCGCGGTCGATGAGGACCACGGGGATCTCGGCCTCCTGTGCCCGCTTGAGCGAGTCCTCCCAGCCGGAGCCTTCGGTGGCCGAGAGCAGGATCACGTCGACGCCCTCGTCCACGAACGACGTGAAGGCGTCGATCTGCGACTTCTGGTCGTTGTTGGTGGCAGGGGCGTACTTGAGGTCGAACCCGGCGTCCTTCGTGAAGGTGTCCTGGATGTTCGACTCGTTGGCCTGGCGCCAGGCGCCCTCGGGGCCGACCGCGACGAAGCCGATCGTGGCCAGTTCGTCACCGCCGTCGGTCGAACCGGTGCCGGAGCTGCAGGCCGCCAGGCTGAGGGCGATGGCCCCTACGGCGGCGATTGTGGCGATGTGCCTCTTCGTGGACATGGATCTCCTCCTTGAGATGACCGGACGTCTGCGTCCGCTCGTGGCCATGGGCCGGTCGTGCCGCGGGGGGCTCGGATGCTTCCGCGTGCTGGGAATGTTACCGGTAACAGTCTCGCGAAGACAAGAGTTCTGAGGAACCTCCGCGCGCCCGTGGCCAGCGCACGTCCGGCGAGGCGCAGTCAGGGCGTCGGACGCGGGAGGGACACGTCCGGCCGGGGCAGGGGGAAGTCGTCCTCGTCGTCGCCTTCGTCGTCGGGTGCGGCGATGAGCTCGACGAGCGTGTCGACCGTGACGCCGGGCCCGTTGCTCAGCTCCCCGATCTTCTCCCGGTCCTTGAGGACGACGATCCGGTCGCTCACCCGCACGAGTTCGTCGAACGCGCTCGAGATGAACACGACGGCCACGCCGTCGAGCGCGAGCTGTGCGATGTGCGCCTGGATGTCGACCTTGGCGCCGATGTCGACGCCGCGGGTCGGCTCGTCGAGGATGAGCACGCGCGGTCGGATCGCCAGCCAGCGGGCGAGCAGCACCTTCTGTTGGTTGCCGCCGGAGAGCGCGCCGGCGGGTGTCGCCGGGTCGACCGGCGTGATCCCGAAGTGCTCGATGTGCCGCTCGACGAGGTCCTCGCGCTCGGCCCTGGAGAGCGGGTGCGCCCAGCCCCGCAGGGCCTGCAAGGCGAGGACGATGTTCTCCCGCACGCTGAGCTCGTCGATGAGCCCCTCCGACCCTCGGTCCTCTGCAGACAGCGCCACCCGGTTCCGCAGTGCATCCGAGGGGCGGTCGATCACGACGGAACGCCCGCCGAGCGTGACCACGCCGCCGTCAGCTCGGTCGGCGCCGGCCAGCAGGCGGGCGAGCTCGGTCCGGCCTGAGCCACGAAGCCCTGCGATGCCCACGACCTCGCCCGCGTGCAGCTCGAAGTCGACGGGCCGCAACATGCCGCGGCGTCCGACTCCGGTGGCCCGGTACAGCGGCGGGCCGACCGGATCCACGCGATGAGCCCGACGCTCCGAGCCGATCCGCTGCAGGTGCGCGACGTCCTTGCCGATCATCCGCGCGACCAGCTCGGCCCGGCCGATCTCGTGAGGCAGGTAGTCGCCCTTCTTCACGCCGCCGCGGAGGATGGTCATCCGGTCGCTGAGCGCCAGCACCTGCTCGAGGAAGTGCGAGACGAAGAGGATCGCGACGCCCTGGTCGCGGAGGCGGCGGATCACCTCGAAGAGCTGCGCGACGTCCACGGCATCGAGGCTCGACGTGGGCTCGTCCAGCACGAGCACCCGTGGTCGATCGACCATGGCGCGGGCGATGGAGACGAGCTGACGGCTGGCGGGAGTGAGGTCCGCCAGCAGGGCTCGTGGGTCCAGCTCGGCAAGTCCGAGCTCGGCGAGCATCGTGGCGGCGCGTTCATGCGTCGCCCGCCAGGAGATGCCGACGCGACCGTGCACCTCGTGGCCGAGCATCACGTTCTCGCCGACGCTCAGGTTCTCGACCAGGTGCGACTCCTGGAACGCGGCCTGGATGCCGAGGGCCCGCGCGTCAGCCGGACCGCCGAGACGGACGGGCTCGCCGTCCACGAGGACCTCCCCTGCGTCGATCGGGTACACGCCGAGCAGCGCCTTGATGAGCGTGGACTTCCCCGCTCCGTTCTCGCCGAGGAGAGCGTGCACCTCACCCGAGTGGAGGTCGAGGTCGACCCTGTCGAGCGCGACGCCGTTCGAGAAAGCGACGGTGATCCCCCGCATCTGCACCGTGGGGCAGGCAGGTCCGTCCCACCGCTCGCCGTGACCGGACCAGGTCGGGCCCGCGGCCTGAGGGCCGATGGGGTGCATCGTCGTCGATGCCCGTACGTGACGCACGTGGTGCTCCTCGGGTCGGAGGCCTACGTGGCCTCGCGCCGGGCGGTGCCCGACGTGCACGACTGTAGCTGTCGGCATGCCCGCGGGCGAACGACGACGAGCAGGACTCCCTCAGAGGCCCGTCTCAGTCGACCGGGCGCGCCGCCGCGCTGGAGTCACGCACCACGAGCTCGGCAGGGATCCGGCTGTTCTGCGGGATCTCGCGGCCCTCGATCGCTGCGATGAGCACGTCCACCACGAGCGACCCCAGCGCCGGGAAGTCCTGCCGCACGGTCGTGAGCGGAGGGAGGAAGTGGCGCGAGACGGGAAGGTCGTCGAAGCCGACGACGCTGAGGTCCTCAGGCACGCGGATGCCGCGGTCGTGGAGACCGTGGATCACCCCGAGCGCCATCTCGTCGTTCGCCACGAACACGGCGGTGTATTCGGGGACGCTGGCGAGCCCGCGTGCGAAGTCGTAGCCGAAGTCGCTCGACCAGTCGCCGATCACGATGGGCCTCTCGTGCATGCCCCAGGCCCGGGTGCGGGTGTGGAAGGCACGCTCGCGAGCGCGCGCGTCGAACCAGTCGAGGGGCCCTGAGAGGTGGAGGACGTCGCGGTGACCGAGCGACGCGAGGTGATCGACGGCCAGTTTCGTGCCCGCAGCCTGGTCGACCGAGACCGTGAGGAAGGCCGGGTCCTTCTCAGCCTTCACGACCAAGGTCGGCAGCCCCGTCGTGATGGTCCGGAGCACAGCCACGGACGACGAGCGCGGAGCGACCACGCAGAGTGCGTCGATGCCCTGGCCCGTGAGGTGGCGGACGGCCTCCTCGGGAGTCGCCGAGTCGTCGCGGAGCGCGAACGACGCCACGGAGTACCCGCCGTCACGCGCCGATCGCTCGATGGCCCGCAAGATGCTCGACGGACCGAACTCGACGGCGCTCTCGATCAGCACGCCGATCCGGAGCGCCCGCTGGGTGACGAGCTCGCGCGCAGCGCTGTTGGGCCGGAAGTCGAGCTCGGCGACGACCTCGAGCACACGTCGACGCGTCGACTCCTTCACCTGCGGATGACCGTTGAGCACGCGGGACACGGTCATGTGCGAGACCCCGGCACGCTCGGCGACCTCGCGAAGACCCAGCCGCTCACCGCCGCCTCTGACGCTCACCCACACTCCGTCCTGCACGCTTCGCAACGCAGCTCGGCGTCATCTGCGCCGGCGTGGACGTCGTTCGATGGCGCCGTTTCATTGTACCGGGGGCCTTGCTCACCTCTGGGTCGAGCCGTGAAGGGACGTGAGCTCACGTGACCCTGATGCAGAGCAGGGCAGTCACAGGGCGTAGTGAACGGACTTCATCGGACACAAGGCACCGGTGGCGGGGTGGACGGTGCCAAGGTCGCCGCATGGCGCTCATCTGTCTGGTCCTCTCCGGGGCCGCTCTCTTGGTCAACGGCCTCACCCTGCTCGGGCGCGTGCCCGGCCGGGACAGCGGCGTGTTCAACGTCCTGATCGGCGGTCTGCAGCTCGTCCTCTGCGTGGCCGTGGCTGTGTCAGCTGACGGTTCCCTCCCTGTCCTCCTCGGGATCTCGGGCACCTTCTTGTTCGGCGTCACCTATCTCTACGTCGGCGTGGACTCACTTCTCGGCCTCGGCGCCGTGGGTCTCGGCTGGTTCTGCGGCCTGGTTGCCGCTCTCGCCGTCGCCTTCGCGGTCGTCCACGTCGCTGACGACCCGTTCCTGGCCGTGCTCTGGACAGGGTGGGCGGCGCTCTGGGCGCTGTTCTTCGTCCTGCTCGCCCTCGGCCGATCGGTCATCGGCACCTACACCGGGTGGGCCCTCGTCCTCGCGAGCCAGGTGACCACCACGGTCCCGGCGCTCCTCGGCCTCACCGGGCACTGGCCGACCGGCTCGGTCGCCACGACGGCTGCGCTCCTGTCGCTCGTCGGGGTGTTCGGCGGCGCCGCCCTGCTCACCCGCCGAGCCGCCACACGTCCCCAGCCGGAACACACGCCTGCCCCTGCCGCAGTCTGACCCACCAGAACGGAACCGAGACCCATGACCACGACGACCACCACATCCGTCACCACCGCGGCACCCACGGACGAGGCCCTGTCCGCGCGTTTCCGTCCTCTCTTCGACCGCATCGCTGCCGGCGCCGCGGAACGAGACCGTCAGCACCGCCTCCCCGTGGCCGAGATCCGCGAGCTCGCCGACGCGGGCTTCGGAGCCCTCCGTGTCCCCGTCGAGTTCGGGGGCTCCGGCGCCACCCTCCCGCAGCTGTTCCAGCTGCTCACCGAGCTCGCGGCGGCGGACAGCAACATCCCCCAGGCCCTGCGCGGCCACTTCGCCCTCGTCGAGGACCGCCTCGTCGCCCGGTCCGGACAGCGCGACGTCTGGCTCGAACGGTTCGGCCGCGGCGAGATCGCCGGGAACTCCTGGACCGAAGTGGGCACGGTGCAGGTCGGCGACGTCGCGACGAAGGTCAGCCCCGACCAGGAAGGCGGATTCCGCATCACCGGGCAGAAGTACTACTCCACCGGCAGCATCTTCGCCGACTGGATCGACACGTACGCCGAACGCACCGACACCGGCGACCGGGTCATCGCGATCGTCGACGGCCGCCAGGAAGGCGTCGCCCACACCGACGACTGGGACGGGTTCGGGCAGCGGACGACAGGCTCGGGCACCAGCACCTTCCGGGATGCTCGTGTCGGCGCCGACGACGTCGTGCTCTTCGACGAGCGCTTCAAGTACCAGACGGCCTTCTACCAGGCCGTGCTGCTGAGCGTCCTCGCCGGCTCCGTCGTGGCGGCCGAGAGGGAGATCGCGTTCGAGGTCAGGAACCGCACCCGGGTGTTCTCGCACGGCAACGCCGACACGTTCGCTGCTGACCCGCAGATCCTCCAGGTCGTCGGCGAGGTCTCAGCCGCCGGTTTCGCCGCCCGAGCGATCGTCGACCGCGCCGCGCAGGCTCTCCAGGGCGCCTACGAGGGCGCCTTCCTGGACGAGGTCGAAGACGAGCGGCGGAACGACCAGGCCGAACTCGCCACGGCGCAGGCACAGGTCGCACTGACGTCGCTCGCGACACAGGCGACCTCGCACCTGTTCGACGCGCTGGCTGCATCCGGCGTGAGCACCACGAAGAACCTGGACCGGCACTGGCGCAACGCCCGCACGGCCGGCAGCCACAACCCGTGGGTGTTCAAGGCACGCATCGTCGGCGACCACGCTGTCAACGGGGCCCAGCCGCCGCGGGTCTGGGCCATCGGCGCGACCCGCCGCTGACTCTCCGCCAACGGCCACGACGCCTCGAGAAACGAAGAAAGCCTGGCTCTCGGCCAGGCTTTCTCGTGTGTTCTGTGCGCCTGGAGGGACTCGAACCCCCAACCTTCTGATCCGTAGTCAGATGCTCTATCCGTTGAGCTACAGGCGCGTTTCCTCGGCCGAATGGCCGGGGGAAACACTACACGACCGAGGGCGTCCTCGCGAATCGAGGGCGCCTCCTCGTCCTGTCACGGTGACGGCGAGCGACGAGTTGCCGATTCGCGACCTCGAGCGTGAGCCACAGGCACGCGAACGGGCAACTCGAGGTGCCATCGCGAGCTACGGCGCGCGCGGGCCCTCGTGGTCGTCGTCACGGTCCTCGCGGCGGCCGAGCAGGGCGTCGACGTCGGACGAGTCGACCGATCCGGTGCGGTCGAGCACGTCGCCCGTGGCCTCGCGCCCCGTCACGTGGTCGGGTTCGTCGTCGGTGCCGGGGGCGACGGGCTGCTCCACCTCGCCGTGGTTCTCGGTGCTGCCCGCGACGGGCACCCGTGAGCGGTCGCCGAACTCGGCCGTCTCGTCGGTGACGCCGCCCTGCTGCGGCTCGTTGCTGTTCGTGGTGCTCATCGAGCGCCTCCTCGTGTCGAGCCGACCGTGTCGGCTGATGTGCGTCGATCATGCTCCGGCGACCTCCGCGCCTCCCAGGCGGAGATCCAGGACGCGGACTCGAGCGAGAGCACGGGCGACCGACCAGGTGGGCCGACGGGTGAGCGAGCGTGCCCGCGGACCGCTCGCGTGTCCGACCGTGCCAGGGTCGACGGATGGACGAGCAGCGGGGCTGGATGACGGAGCACGTGCTCGAGGCGCCACGACGCCGCACGTTGCTCTGGGTCTTCCTCGCGATGACCGTGGTCTTCGGCGGGTCGATGGCCGCCGTCGTGGCCGCGGTCGCGCCCCTCACGGACGTCCCGGTCGGGGTGGTCGCCGCCGCCGCCGTCGCCACGGGCCTGATCTCGGGGCTGTCGTTCAGCGTCACCATGACGGTGCTGATCGCCTGGAGCTGGTCACAGCAGGGAGGTGCGGACCAGGCCGTCCGGATCGCCCGCGCCGTGAAGACCGGCCGCGTCCCCGACGGCGCCGACGTGTCGACCTGGGATCCGATCCTCGCCCGGCAGGAGGCGTGGGCGCGGCGCGGCACCTGGCTCCCCACCCTCGAGTTCGCCCTGTTCGCGGGGCTCAGCGCATTCCTGCTCCTCCTCCCGCCCACACCGGACGACGCGCCCCTCCCGACCTGGATCCCCTGGGCCGGCCTCGTCTTCTTCGGGCTGGTGACCGTCGTCTCCCCGTTCGCGAGCCTGCACCGCCTCCGTCGCGTCCGCGTGCTCCGGGCCGAGCTGCGCCGGGCCGACCGCTCCCTGTGAGTCTGCAGCCCTCTCGACGCATCACCAGGCGGGTGTGAGGCGGCGTCCAGGAGGGGTGCTGTTCTATGGGGAAGTGACTGCAGCCCGCGTTCTCCCGACCTCGAGCGCCGTCCGGCGACACGGGTCGGCCCGGTGGATCGTGGCGGCGGGCGCCTCCGTCGTCGCGTTCGGCGGCGTGTACGTCATGGCCGTGCTCACCGAGACGGGCCAGTCCGTCGAGGACAGCATCCTCAGCTCGGTCGACGACGACCGCCTCCTCGGTTCCGGCTCCGCGCTCGACGCGATCTCGCCCGCAGCGCTCATGCTGCTCGTCGGCCTGACCATGCTGGTCGCGTTCCTCCGACGCCGGCCGGGGGCCGCCCTGCAGTCGGGCGTGCTCATCATCGGCGCGACGGTGACGACCCAGGTGCTCAAGCAGCTCGTGCCGCGCCCCGACCTCACCGGCGAGCTGTACGGCAACAGCTTCCCGAGCGGTCACACGACGATCGCCGTCGCCGCGCTCTTCGCCGTGATGACGGCGTTCGGACGCCACGTGCGCCCCCTCGTGTTCCTGATCGGCACCGCCTTCGCCGCGATCGTCGCCGAGCAGACCGTCGCCTACGGCTGGCACCGCTCGAGCGACATCGTCGGCGCCTGCGCCGTCGCCCTGTTCTGGCTCGCCGCCGTCCGCTTCACCGCCTCGCGCCTCGCCGGCAGGGCCCGTGGCCGGCTGCGCAGCCCCGCCGCCGTCGACGCGGTCGGCCCGAAGGCGTTCGCCCTCACCTCCGGCCTGCTGGGGCTCGCGCTCGTCGCCTGCCTCACGATCTCGGGCCTCGTCTGGGGCATCGGGATCGGCAGCGACATGAGCGTGACGACCTCGACCGGCAGCGGCGTCCTGACCGGTGCCCGCCTCGCCGCGGCCGGGGTCGTGCTCGTGACCGCCTGGGTCGGCTGGAAGCTCGACCGCCGCTCGTGACCGACGCCGCAGCCGGGGCTGCCGGGGGCGGGGCTGCCGGGCAGCGCGCCGACGAGCACGGTGCTGCCGGGCACCGCTCCGCCGAGCACAGTGCTGTCGAGCACCGCTCCGACGATGCCCCGCGCTACCTCGGCGTCGACCTCGCCTGGCGCGACTCCACCCCGACGAAGCCCGCGAACGAGACGGGCTTGGCGGTGATCGCCGCCGACGGCAGCGTGCTCGACGCCGGCTGGGCCCGCGGCGTCGACGAGGTGACCGAGTGGGTGCTGCGCTGGGCCACCCCGGGGTCGCACGTGGCGATCGACGCGCCTGTGCTGGTGCCGAACGCGACCGGCATGCGGCCGAGCGAACGGCTCGTCGGCCGCGCCTACGGGCGGTGGCACGTGTCGGCGAACGCCTCCAGCGCCTCCTTGCCCTGGCTCGGCGGTCGCACCCTCGGCGAGCGCCTCGCCGATGCCGGGGCCGTGTACGACGACGGGGTCGTGCCCTTGCCGGCCGACGCCGTCTCGTACTTCGAGTGCTACCCGTACACGACGCTCGTCGGCGCCCCTGAGCTCGGCTACGACGAGCGCCGGCCGCGCTACAAACGTCCCGACACGACCGTCGCCGCGGAGGAGCGGCGCGGCGCACGCGCGGTCGCCTGCGACGACCTGATCTCGCGCCTGGCCGCCCTCGACTCGGCGGACCCGCCGCTGCGGCTGCTCTCGCACCCGGTGTCGCGCCTCCTCGTCGACGAGCCGTCGCCGCTCGTCGACCGGCCGTACAAGCACCGCGAGGACCTGCTCGACGCCCTCGTGTGCGCGTGGACCGCGTCGATGCGGGCGCAGCGTCCCGAGCGGATGCAGGTGCTCGGGGCGGCCGCCGAGCCCGACGCGATCGGGCGG
>NZ_CAUPYL010000010.1:0-39431 GCF_963515265.1 uncultured Frigoribacterium sp. | reverse complement strand
GCACGGACACGCGCAGGAGGCGCGGTGCAGGACATGCCTGCACCGCGCCTCCTGCGGACTCCCCGTCAGGCCGAGGCCACCCGCGCGGACGCCTTGTGACGGGCTCCGTGGTGCTCGTCCGGCAGCCGGTCGCCCCGGCCGAAGAGCTTCTGGCGGAGGGTGCCCGGCTCGTACTCGGTCGGGTACACGCCGCGAGCCTGCAGCACGGGGACGACGTGCTCGACGATGTCCTCGAAGGTGCCGGGGGTGATGGCGTAGGCGAGGTTGAACCCGTCCACGTCCGTCTCGGCGACCCACTCCTGCAGCTGGTCGGCGATCTGCTCGCCCGACCCGACGATGCGCGGGCCGAGACCCCCGATGCCGGCCGCCTCCGCGATGTCGCGGATCGTCCACTCCTTGCCGCTGTCGCCCTCCTGCGCCTGGAAGTTCGCCAGCGCCGACTGGATCGCGTTGCTCTCCACGTCGCCCACCGGGTCGTCGAGCGAGTACGTCGACAGGTCGACGCCCATCCAGCCCGACATCAGGGTCAGCGCGCCCTCGTGCGAGGCGTAGCGCTGGTACTCCCGGTGCTTCGCCTCCGCGGCCTCGGGCGTCGCGTCGGTGATGATCGTCAGCAGCGTGTAGATGCGGGCCGAGTACCGGTCGCGGCCCGCCTCCTCCAGGGCGTCGCGCAGCTTCGTGACGGTCGCGGCCAGGCGCTCCTTCGTGGGGGCGGCGACGAAGATCGACTCGGCGTTGCCGGCGGCGAAGCGGATGCCGCGCGGCGAGGCCCCCGCCTGGTAGATCACCGGCGTCCGCTGCGGGCTCGGCTCGGAGACGTGGATGCCCGGCACCTTGTACCAGGTGCCCTCGTGCCCGATCTCGTGCACCTTCGTCGGGTCGGTGAAGACGCCGGTCTCGCGGTCCCGGACGACGGCGTCGTCCTCCCACGAGCCCTCCCACAGCTTGTACAGCACCTCGAGGTACTCGTCGGCCTGGTCGTAGCGGTCGTCGTGGTCGAGCTGGTCGTCGGCTCCCATGTTGCGGGCGGCGCTGGGGAGGTAGCCGGTGACGACGTTCCAGCCCACACGGCCGTCGGTGAGGTGGTCGAGAGTCGACATGCGCCGCGCGAACGGCACGGGGTGCTCGTAGGCGGTGCCGGCCGTGATCCCGAAGCCGAGGTGCTCGGTCGCCGCCGCCATGGCCGAGACGAGCAGGATCGGGTCGCCGACCGGCGTCTGGGTGCCGTTGCGGAGGGCCGCGTCGTGGTTGCCGCCGTAGACGTCGTAGGTGCCGAGCACGTCCGCGATGAAGAGGCCGTCGAAGCGACCGGCCTCGAGGAGGCGCGCGAGGGACGTCCAGTAGCTCAGCTTCGTGTAGTCGGGCGAGCGGTCGTCGGGGTGCCGCCAGAGACCGGGGGACTGGTGCCCCACGCAGTTCATGTCGAAGGCGTTGAACCGGATGCGTCGAGTCATCGGGCCATCGTCGTCGTGCACCGTCGCGGGCGCCACGGGCCTGCAACACGGCGTCACACGCGACGCCTAGTCTTGGTCGGTGACCCGCCCCGCCCCGACCCGCCGAGACTCGCCCCGCCCTCCTCGTGCACGGCTCGGACGGGACGTCGTCGTCCTGGGCGTCATCGCCTTCTTCGTCATGGTCGGCTTCGGGGTCGTCGTGCCCGTGCTCCCCGTCTACGCGGCGAGCTTCGGCGTCGGCTACGTCGCCGTCGGCGCGGTCCTCTCGGCCTTCGCCCTGATGCGCCTCGTGGCGAGCCCGTTCGTCGGGCGCATGATCGACGTCGCGGGTGAGCGCGTCGTGCTCTCGGTCGGCATCGGCATCGTGGCCGTGTCGAGCGGCCTCGCGGGGCTCGCGCACGACTACGTGCAGCTGCTGCTGCTGCGCGGGGTCGGCGGCATCGGCTCGGCGATGTTCACGATCTCGGCGATGACGCTGCTGCTCGCCTCGACGACCCCGGACCGCCGCGCCCGGTCGATCGGCTTCTACCAGGGCGGCTTCCTCGTCGGGGGCATGGCCGGGCCGGCGCTCGGCGGCCTCCTCGCGACCGTCTCGCTCACCGCGCCGTTCTTCTTCTACGCGGGCACGCTCGCGGTCGCGGGCATCGTCGGCATCCTCCTCCTCAGCCCCCCTCGCCGAGGAGACGCGGCGACCGCCGCCGCGATCGAGCCGGCGCGGCCCCTGGCGGACGTGCTGCGCGACGTGCGGTTCCGGGCGGCGTGCGTCGCGAGTTTCGCGCAGGGCTGGTCGTCCCTCGGCGTCCGCAGCGCGCTGGTGCCGGTCCTGGTCGTCGAGGTGCTGCTCCAGCCCACCTCGTGGACGGGCGTCCTCTTTGCTGTCGCCGCCGTGGCGCAGACGCTCGCCCTCGCGCCGGCGTCCCGCTTCGTCGACACCGTGGGGCGGCGACCCGCCGTGATCGGCTCGTTCGCGGTGGCTGCTGTGTCGTTGGCTGCCGTCCCGTTCGCCCCCGGACTCGTGACCCTCGGCGCGCTGCTGGCCGTCTACGGCGTCGCGACGGCGTTCATGGGCACGGCCCCGGCCGCCCTGGTCGGCGACGCGGCGGGCGCTCGGGGCGGTCGCCCGGTGGCGATCTTCTCGATGTGCTCGGACGTCGGGGCGATCGCGGGGCCCTTGGTCGCGGGGCTGCTCGTCGACGTCGCCTCGTTCGAGGTGGCCTTCGGCACGGCGGCGGCGCTGCTCGCGGTCAGCGCGGTCGTCGCGATCCGGCTGCCGCGCGGCGTGCCGGTGCCGCAGCCGTAGCCGAAGTAATAGCCGGAGCGCGGGGTCGAAGCGCCGGCTGGCCTGGCAGCTTCAGCCGCCGAGTCCGACATCTCGCGGACGCGGTGAGGATGCGCGATCGCGCTTGAGGGTCGTTCATCGGGACACTTTCTCGAGCCCATCTCGGCCGGCTGAGGCCAAGTGGCGCCTGGCCTGCGGATTCGCGTATGCCTGTCGCGCAAAAATGCCCGGTGATGGGGGTCTAAACGCTACAGTCGTCGAATGCTCATCGGATGCGCCCGTGTCTCGACCTCTGGACAAGATCTCGCAGCACAACGTGACGGTCTTGCAGCACTCGGTGTTGATGATCGACACGTGCATGTTGACCACGGCTTGTCAAGCACGACTCGAGCCCGGCCGGGCCTCCGGGAGGCGCTGGCTGCGTGCCGTGCCGTGCCGGTGACGTCCTAGTCGTCACGAAGCTCGACCGTCTCGCCCGGTCGCTGCGGGACGCGACCGACATCGCGGACGAGCTGACGAAGAAGGGCGTGGCCCTGAACCTCGGGGGAGCGGTCCACGACCCCACCGACCCGGTCGGCCGGCTGCTGTTCAACGTCCTCGGGATGGTGGCCGAGTTCGAGGCGGACCTGATCCGTGCTCGCACCCGGGAGGGCATGGCGATCGCGAAGGCCGCAGGCAAACTCCGCGGCCGAAAGCCCAAGCTCACCGCCTCGCAGGAGAAGCACCTCGTCCAGCTGCACCGCACCGGCGAGCACACCACGAGCGAGATCGCGGAGCTCTTCGGCGTCGCACGCTCAACTGTCTACCGGGCCATCCAGAGAGCCGAGCAAGCGTAGATGTCGGAGTCGGAGCGGCCCCTACCGGAACGCCCTAGAGGCCGCGCGCGCCGTGGACCGCAGCCCCGGACGCGTGCCGAGCGCGCCCGGCGGCGCCGGGACCGCGCCAATAGTGGGGCGCCCGACTGGTGGCCTCGGCCGCTGCTCTGGCTCTGGCGATGGCTGGCCCGCCCCGTCCTGCGTTTCTTGGAGGCTGTTGTGGGGAATCTCTAGCAGGCCAGTAGCCGTCGACTAAACGATTCGTTTTCGCGGGCAACCACGGGGGTGTTGCTTCAGCCTGATGACCTAGGTCCAGAGGGAAGTGGAGTGATTCCCCGCCAATCGGGTCTCACCGGTCCAGATCTCGAAAGTAGGCGTCGACGTCCGCCGATGAGCATGACCATGTGACATCAAACGCTCTCGTCAGCTCATCGATAAGCCCCCCCGACTCACCGGGGACGTTGTCATCGAAGATGCCGTTCTCCATGCGAATTGAGGAGTCGGGGTTTTCAATGAATGCGAAAGGCAGCTCGAGGAGGTAGCTCACGTATTTCCCTGCACCATTTACCTCTTTTAGCGCGAGGACTTTGAGCCCTGCATTCTCGCCTATGCCTATGGTTCCCACGATGCCGCGAGAATCCCATCGAGAGAGTTCAGGGACGCGCTCGTCTACTTCCGGGCGCTGACGCACAAACTGGCGGAGACCGCGCCAAAAGGCAGACATGGCGAAATCCTACGGCTATCCCGTTCGTGATCCTTGCGCGCTCTCGGTGGTCTTTCGTGTGAGCGGGGTGTGCACACGTCATGTCGCTATGAGCTTTCCGGACAGACGAAGAGATCGAAGTGGATGTCCCGTTAGACGGGTCGATCCCTGATCGGGCGCTGACAGTGCGCTTCCCCGGATGAACTGTGGGCCGGAATTAGATGCCACCGTTTCGATTGTCGATGGCTTAACGAAGAGCCATGCGCGCGCGAGTAACGACTCCGAACTGTGCCAGGTCTCTCGCGGTCCTCGTCGCCGACGCTGACCCTCGTCGACAAAAGGCATGATGGGCCCATGTCGAAGCGAGCAAGCCGACCGTCCCCGGACAATCCGACGTCTGGCGTCACGAGGAGAGCTGTGACGAAGGGCCGTTTTGCGGTGCGGCCGGGGACGTTCAACCTCGCTGGACAGTTCTTCACCCCGGACGGTGGTCGACTCGAGAAAGCGGCCGCGGATGTCGATGCGGCGGAGGTTCGGACGCTTGTTCGGCGTGGTGCCACCGTGGCGTTCGAGGGGTGTGGATGCGGTGGCGGTGGATGCACGCCCGCCTGGCCGAGTCCAATCGACGTCAGTGCGGCGGCCGCCGCAGCTGCGCCCGTCTTCATGAGGAGGCAAGGGACTCCGACATGGGCAGACGTCTGGGCCATGGAAGGAACGCGCGTCGTCTTTCTCCACGGTGACGTCACCTGGGGTTCCCTGCTCGAGTGAGATGGGTGGCAGGACGGCGCGTAGTGCCGACAAGCATGCCTGCAAACGAAGTGATCGCAAGCGTCCCGATAGCCGATCGGCCATCGGACCGCCTGCTGCGCATTCGTGCCGCACACTGTTGGCATGAAGCCCCTGCCCCTGGAAGAGCGCAGATGGTTCTTTGCCGCAGTCGTACTCGTCCTGGTCGGGAGCGCGATTCTCCTCCTGCCATTCGAGACGATCCCCGTTCTGGGCGATTCATCTTTTGCCGGAAGCATCATCGTTGCAATGGGGCTCGGGATCATCCTCCGCATCCTCGTTCTTCTCCTGAGAGCGCGAAGGCAATTGCGCCGGCGAAGCGGACCGCGGCAGGGTTTCGATATCCGAATCGTTGGCAAGGAAGCCATCCAGTACCGGGAGGGCCTCGAGGCCCACACGTTCGTAGCTGCCTGGGGAGGCGGTTCCCGTGTCCTATACGTGCCAGCGGAACCAGATTGGTCACGTGTGATGCCGCTTGCATTCCGTGATCGGCGAGACGAGATTGTCGGTCGCCTGCGGAGCTACTCGGGCCATGTCGTTGAAGACGACATGACAGAACTCTGACGACGGATGCCGGAGCGGACCTGCAGAAAGAGGCTTGGAGCGTCTTGAACCGTCGGGGAGGTTCTCGGCCCTTGCTCACTCCTCGTCGCGGTCCTGTCCGATAGACGATCGTCATCGGGGCGTCAGGAAAATTTGCTTGTCACACGCTCGGGGGATCCGCGTCCTCGCTGTCCTCTGGCCGGGTGCGGGAATACACGACCAGTGAAACGCCTGACACGATGAAAGCCCACCCGAGAAGGAAGAGGCCGCGGTGCTCGTCCATGAATGGGACGTTGAGTTGCAGCCAGGGACGCGCCGCGTAAGCGGCCGAGCCGGCAACGATCAGAGCGATACCGGCCACGAAGCACAGACGTCGGAGGCCGATGGTCATGCGTCAACCCGTCGACCGTCGATCACCACGGGTGTCAGCGAGGCGGGCAACGAGATGAGCTTCGCGGACATGAGCGGTACCGGAGCTGTTCTCACGATCTGAGCGTAGGGATCCTGCGGGCGTCCTGTGATCAACCGTTGGTCGGAGATCCTTCTCAGTCGGGTCTGGGCGATCGCCGAGTAGGTGACCTCGAGTTTGTGCGCGGCAGGAAGAGAGGCGCCGCACCATGAGGAGCTGGATCGGGAGAACGAGAATGCGGACGCTGCCCACGCACCATCACGGCGTCCGGTAGAGGATCGGCCACCCGCCGGACTCTCGCGTTGCAGTCCCTCGGGTGGATGTTCTCCCGATGGTGGAGTCCTGCCACGTCAGGCGACGGCGTGCGTGGCGCCTCCGACGACAACGCCGATCAGGGTGGACCATCCGACGATGGCGAGTCCCTGCCAGAACAGCACCCGCGCCTTGCTCACGCCGGAGCTCGCGAGCATGGTGGCGGTGAATTGGGTCGGCAGGAGAAGGGGGCCGAGCAGGCTCACGCCGGGAACGCCGTAGCGGACGAGCGCGTTCTGGAACTTCGCCTTGCGGGCTGACTTCCTGCCGCTCTCGTCGACTTCGTCGGACTCGGCGGTCAGTTCTGCCGCGGCCAGTGCGGATCCTCCTCCGGTGGGGACCCCGACGACGGCCTCGCGCCGGCTCGCCGCCGCCCGGCGGCGCCGTGCGACGACGGCCGACCGCGCTCTCGAGCTGGTCGTCACCAGCACGAAGACGCACAAGAAGTTGCCGATGGCGCCAGCAGTGATGGCGACGGCGGGGTGCAGGCCGCCGACGATGCCGATGGCTGCGGCGCCCTCGCCCTCGATGAACGGGACCGCGCCGGCGAGGGCCACGATGAGAGGCTGCAGGATCTCGGGCATCTGCGCCACCAGCTCCTGGAATCGTGTGATCAGGTCCATGACGGTCGCTCCTGTCGGTCTCGGGAGGGGCCTGGTCGACCTCTCCGCTGTGGTGACCAGTCCACAGCAGGGGCGATTTCACCGGCAGTGTCAGGCCGTCACCGGGGTGGGGGTGATGTACCCGTCAGACCCGTGACTTCTGTCACGGACCTAGGGTGGGGCCATGACCGCCAAGGCCGATGCCCGCACCGTCGAGGCAGCATCGTCCCCGCCGGTCGTCGGAAGTACGGCACGTGCCGTCACTGCGACCTGGTGGTACACCGTGGTTGCGCTCGTGCTCTTCGAACTGACCGTCGTGCTGGTCTGGGCCGCGACGCTCCTGCAGGCGCGCCTCGACCGAGGTACCGTCCTCGCCGTCCTGGTCGGCGGTCTCGTCTGGGTGCTCTCCACGGCTCCTCTTCTGCGCGCCTATCGGCACGGCGGAGCAGACGCCTCGACTCTCGACCGGCGCAGCGCCCTCGTGCCCCTGGTCGTCGCCGCCGCCTACGGCGTCACGGGGTGGTGGCTGTCCGGACTCTGGGTGCTGCTGATCCTGCCTCTCGCCCAGTCCCTGCAGCTCCTCCATTGGCCCCGATTCGTGCGGGCACGCATCGTGTTGGCCGTCACGGCCCTGTTGGCGGGCGTGTTGGTCGTCGACGTCAACACGGCCTTCTCCGAACCACCCCTGTCAGCTCAGGAAGACCCGTACGTCGCAGGTGTCTTCTCGGTTCTGCTGCCTCTGACGACGGTGCTGTCCCTGTGGTGGTGGGACGTGCTGATCACACTCGACCGTGCTCGCGTCTCCGAGGCTCGGCTCGCCGCGACCCAAGAGCGACTCGCCGTCGCCACCGACGTCCACGATCTCCAGGGACACCACCTGCAGGTCATCGCCCTGCAGCTCGAACTCGCCGAGAGACTGCTTCCGGACGACCGCGACGCGGCCCTGGGGCAGCTGAGAGCCGCACGCCTCAGCGTCGACGAGGCCCGGCAGGGTACCCGCGATCTCGCGACCCGGTTCCGCACCGTCCCCCTTCCCGACGAACTCGCCAACGCTCGTGACCTGCTGCGCGCCGCCGGCCTCACAGTCGAGGCGGTCATCGACGTCGATGCCGACACGGCCCCGGCCTCGGTCTTCGGACCCGTCATCCGGGAGACGACCACCAACGTCCTCCGACACGGCGGGGGAAGGCGCGCCCGCCTGGCCCTCACGAGGCTCGACGACGGGTGGCGGTACGAGATCAGCAACGACGTCCCCGCACCCCTGCCTCCCGTGACGGCACCGTCACTCGGTGGCGCTGAGGCACCTCCTGAGCGCATGCGGCAGGGCACCGGGCTCGAGGGCACGGCCAGGCGCGCGGGAGATGTCGGCGGATCGATGGAAGTCCTCGCGGGGGAGGACGACTTCATCGTGATCGTGACGGTTCCCGCAGATGCCGACGCGGGCGGGCTCCGATGAGCATCGACATGACTTCTGACGTCACTGTGGCGGGAATCTCCCGGCCCATCCGGGTCCTCCTCGCCGACGACGAAGCGATGATCCGCTCGGCGCTGGCCGCCCTGTTGCGCCTCGAGGGCGACATCGAGGTCATCGCCGAGTGCTCCGACGGCGAACAAGCCGTCGCCGCGGCAGAACGCCTGCACCCGGACATCTGCTTGCTCGATCTCGAGATGCCCGGCCTCGACGGAGTCCAGGTCGCCGAGCGGCTCCGACGCACCATCACCGCTCGCTGCGTGGTCGTCACCCGACACGCCCGCCCCGGCGTGCTCCGCCGCGCACTCACCGCGGGAGTAGCTGGCTTCCTGCCGAAGAGCCGCGACGCGAAGGAAGTCGCAGAAGTCATCCGCCGGGTCGCCGCGGGAGCACGCTACGTGGACCCCGAGATCGCGGCCGACGCGCTGAGCGACGAACGATGCCCCCTCACCGATCGCGAACGGGACGTGCTGAGGGTCGGCCGTCAGGGCCAGACGACCGCTCAGATCGCTCGCGAGCTCTCTCTCGCGCCCGGCACCGTGCGCAACCACGTCTCGGCCGTCCTCACGAAGCTGTCCGTGTCGACTCGGCAGCAGGCAGTACTGATGGCTCTCGAGCGAGGATGGATCTAGCCGTGACGCCGAACGATGCCCACGCAACTTGACGTTCCCCTATTATCGTGAATTTCGTGTCGTAGAGCCCATGTCGCCCGCCCGATAGCGGATCCGTCAGCGGGACCCAGTGTTCTCGGTGCTACTCGTCCGCTGCGGTGTGTTCATGCGGAGGTTTCGGCGAGGCTTACGCCGGGGAGGGGTCGCGCTGCCATGCACGCGCGCTGGCCCCCAGAAGTTGAGGACAATGTCGATGATCGTGCCGGCGGCAGCTGCGATGTTGAAGAACAGGACGGCGTACCAGTTCTTCTGTGACGGGCACGGTTCGGACATGGTGCTCCTCTCGACGCTGAGCCACGCAGGTTGTGCGGCGCACATCTGCGTACACGAAACGTGCTCGACTGACCCCGTCCAGTAGGCGATCTGCCACTGAGCCGGGACCTGGTTCATCTGCGGCGAGACGATCTTCGCGAGAAGAAGGCGACGAGCCAAGCGAAGAGACAGATCGCCGCGAGGGCCATGACGATGACGCCGACGATGACTGCGATGTGCCATCCCGTGAGGTTTCCCAGCATCGTTCCAAGCTATCGACCTCGTGGCGAACCGCAAGCGGAGATCGCAGCCAGTGACTTCCCTCCGGAGGCCCGATAGCCGATCCTTCACCGAGATTCATCCCGGCCTGACCTCGCGAGGTGGCTGAGCGACCAGCACGGCGTTGACCTCTCGCTAGCCAGCCTTGCTAGGTACCAGTACCCAGCGACGCTGAGTGGCAAACGCGGAGGTGTCGTCATGCCCAGGCAAGAGATCGCGATGCTCAAGGGCACCCTGGAGGGCATCGTCCTCCAGCCGCTCGTCGACCACCCGGCTCACGGGTACGAGATCACGACGTGGCTCCGCGAGCAGGGCTTCGTCGACATCGCAGAGGGCACTGTGTACGCGCTCCTCGTGCGCATCGACCAGCGCGGCTTCGTCGACGTCGAGAAGGTCCCGTCCGGGAAGGGGCCGCCGCGCAAGGTGTTCACCCCGAAGGCCGCTGGCCGCGACCAGCTCGACGACTCCTGGACGGCCTGGACGTTCCTCGCCGACCGCCTCCAGCACCTCAAGGACCGAACCGACCTCACCGACCTCACGAACGGACAGGATCTCCGACCTCACCACCGAGCTCATCGGCGACAAGAAGCGCGGGAAGGCGCACGAGAACCGCACCACGGCGACGCCGACCAGGTCGCCCTGACGCACGCGTTCCCCGCTGAACGAGGGGAGTGCACCGGCACGGTGAGGCCGCCAGGCCGGGTGCGTCGAGGCGGGTCAGGGGCCCGGACAGCGACGAAGGAGGCGCGCCCCGGTCACCCGGGACGCGCCTCCTTCGATCGGACGCTCGCGCTACTTCTTCGCGGCGCCGGTCTTCGTCGCGGGCTTCGCCGCGCTCTTGGCCTCGGTCGCGGGGTCCGACTTCGGCTGGACGACCGGCGTCACCTTGAGGAACCCGGCACGCGGGTCCTTCAGGCCGACGAGCGGCGTCTGGTCACGGCCGCCGACGAAGTTCGTGATCCAGCCCGTGAGGATGCGCCACTTGCGGTTCAACGTGGGCATCGCGTACAAGTGGTACCCGCGGTGCGCGAGCCAGGCGGGCACGTTCGTGACGGACACGCCCTTGAGCAGTCCCGCGCCCTTGCCGATGCCGTAGCTCGCCACGGTGCCGAGCGACTCGTGACGGTACTCGGAGGCCGGGGCGCCCGAGAGCGCCGCGATCACGTTGTCCGCGACGGTGACCGCCTGGCGCACGGCGTTCTGCGCGTTCGGCGGGTAGTAGGCGGGCTGCTTCTCGGCGAGCAGGTTCGGCACCTGCGCGACGTCGCCGAGCGCCCAGACACCGTCGAGCTTCTCGCCCTGCTCGGTCTCGACCTGCAGGGTGGCGCTGACGTTGACGTGGCCCTTCGGGCCGAGCGGCAGGCCGAGGTCGGCGACCACGGGGTTGGGCTTGACGCCCGCCGTCCAGACGATGGTGCCCGCGGGGATCGTCTCGCCGTCGCTGAGGACGACGTCGCCGTCGACGCACGAGGGCATCGTGGTGCCGAGGCGCACGTCGATGCCGCGGCCGCGGAGGTGGCCCAGGGTCCACTTCGAGAGCTCGGGGCCGACCTCGGGCGCGACGCGGTCGAGCGCCTCGACCAGGACGAACCGCAGCTCGTCGCGCGACAGGCTCGGGAACTGGTCCACGGCCGCCTTGGCGGCGTCGTCCAGCTCGGCCATCGCCTCGACGCCGGTGTAGCCGCCGCCGACGAAGACCACGGTGAGCAGCTTGCGACGCGTGGCGGCGTCGGTCACCGACGCGGCCTCGGAGATGTTGCCGAGGATGCGGTCGCGGACGTACTGCGCCTCCTCCACGCTCTTGAAGCCGACGCCGTTCTCGGCGAGGCCGGGCGTCGGGAACGTGCGCGTGACGGCGCCGAGGGCGACGACGAGCTGGTCGTAGGCCAGCACCTGCTCACGACCGTCGGCCGTGGTGACGGTGACCTTCTTCGCGGCCGAGTCGAGGCCCGTGACCCCGGCCTCGACCACGGACGTCTTGCGCAGTGCCTTCCGGAGCTGCACGGTCACGTCGCGCGGGGCGATGTGCCCGCCCGCGACCTCCGGCAGGAACGGCTGGTACGTGTAGTACGGCGACTGGTCCACCAGCGTGATGCTGGCGCTCTGCGGCGGCCGGCGCTTCTGGAGCTCGAGTGCGGCGGTGAGTCCGGCGGAACCGCCGCCGAGGATGATGATTCGCTGTGTCATGGATGTGTTCCTCCCTGCGACGACCGTACTCTGCGGGCAGCGCACGGGTCGAGCCGCCGGGCCGGGCTCGGCGATGCCCGGCCAGGACCACGGCCGGGTACGACGTGGCCCGCAGGCACGACGACGCCCCGGCCTCGAGGAGGCGCGGGGCGTCGTGCGGGGAAGTGCGACCTGGCTGCGTCAGCGGTCGGAGGGGACGTCCGAGTCGGTGTACGAGCCGTCGGCCTCGCCGTCGTGGGGGCCGGCGGTCGTGCCGCCGTCCTCCGGGATGTCGCTGTCGACGTACGAGCCGTCCGACTCGCTCGACGTCGTGCTGTCGTGCGAGACGTGCGTGTCGCCGTCGACGTGGCCCTCGTGGTGCTCGTGGTGCTCGCTGTGCGAGGTGTGCTCGTGCTGCTCGTCGGTGCCGTGGTGCTCGGTGCCCATGGGGTGCCTCCGTGTTCGTCGTGGCGGTCGGCGTCCTCGCCGCCCGTGCGGCTCACAGTAGACGGACGCCGCGCCCCGTGGGTCAGAACCCCTCGTTCTCCCGGGTGACGTAGGGCGTCTCGAGCCGGTCGAGCTCGTCGTCGGTCAGCCAGAGGTCGGCGGAGGCGACGGCGTCGTCCAGGTGCTGCATCTTGGTCGCGCCGACGATCGGGGCGGAGACGACCTCCTGCTGGCGCACCCACGCGAGGGCGACCTGGGCGCGCGACACGCCCCGCTCCTCCGCCACCTCCGCCACGGCCGCGGCGACGCGACGGTCGCCGTCCTCCTGCTGCTTGTAGAGGGTCTGGCCGAAGCGGTCCGTCTCGGTGCGCGCGGTCGTGGCGTCCCAGTCGCGGGTCAGCTTGCCGCGCGCGAGCGGCGACCAGGGGACCACGCCGACGCCCTGGTCGAGGCAGAGCGGGTGCATCTCCCGCTCCTCCTCGCGCTGCACCAGGCTGTACTGGTCCTGCATCGAGACGAAGCGGGTCCAGCCGCCGAGGTCGGCCGTGTGCTGCGCCTTCGCGAACTGCCAGGCCCACATGCTCGACGCGCCGATGTACCGGGCCTTGCCCGAGCGCACGACGTCGTGCAGCGCCTCCATCGTCTCCTCGATCGGCGTCTCCGGGTCCCAGCGGTGGATCTGATAGAGGTCGACGTGGTCGGTCCCGAGCCGACGCAGGCTGTCGTCGATGGCGCTCATGACGTGCGCCCGCGAGAGCCCGGCGCCGTTCGGCCCGTCGTTCATCCGGCCGTTGACCTTGGTCGCGATGACGACCTCGTCCCGCCGGGCGAAGTCGGCGAGCGCGCGGCCGACGATCTCCTCGCTCGTGCCGTCGCTGTAGACGTCGGCGGTGTCGAACGTCGTGATGCCCTGCTCGAGGGCCCGACGGATGAAGGGCCGCGAGGCCTCCTCGTCGAGGGTCCACTCGTGGGTGCCCCTGCCCGGCACGCCGAAGCTCATGCAGCCGAGGATGACGGTCGAGACCCGCAGGCCGCTCGTACCGAGTCTGGTGTGCTCCATGGTGTTCGTCCTCTCGTCCGGCCCGCGCTCATGCGGGCCCTCACTCGTCGCCGCCGAGACTAGGCCGATCCCGGGCCGGACGGAGGCGCGGGCCGACGCCCGGAGGTCAGGGCCGGCCGCGCAGCACGCCGGCCAGGTGCGCCGTCGCGCGCCGCGCCTCCCTCGTCCAGGGCGCGCCGACGAAGACGTGGAACGCCCCGCGGTAGACGCGCAGCTCGCCACGTCCGTCGACCCGGGCGAGGCGACGGGCCAGCTCCTTCGCGTCGGCGACGAACAGGTCGCGGTCGCCCTGGTAGGTGAAGACGGGCGGGAGCCCCGCCAGGTCGCCGAACAGGGGACTGACCAGCGGGTCGCGCCGGTCGCGGTCGCCGGCCCACCAGGCTCCGGCGGCGACGAGGCCGTCGCGTCCCAGCATGGGGTCGAGGTCGGCGAGCCACGGCACCTCGGGATCGCTCAGGGTCGCGTCGAGCCAGGGCGAGACGAGCAACACCGAGGAGGCGGCGGGCCGGGCCGTGTCGCGGTGCCGCATCGCCTGGGCGAGGGCGAGCGCGCCGCCGGCCGAGTCGCCGCCGAGGTGCACGACGTCGGCTCCCTCGGCACGGAGGCCGTCGTGCACGGCGTCGAGCAGCCGCACCGCGTCGTCGACGTCGTGCTGGGGCGCGAGCCCGTACAGGGGGACTGTGACCGTCACGCCGGAGGCGCGGACCAGCCGGGCGAGCAGGGCCCAGTGGGTGCGCAGCGCCGGGTACACGTAGGCCCCGCCGCACGTCCAGATCAGGTGCGCCCCGGTCGCTCCCCCGCGCGGAGTGATCCGGACGACGCGCTGCCCCTCGACGGTCGTCTCCGTCACGACGGCGACGCGGTGCAGCCCCCGGGGGAACGGCGCCGCCTCCGGGCCGCGCTTCGCCATCTCGCGCCGCACGCTCTCCTCGCTGCGCGTCGTGCGGGGGAACAGGTACAGCAGCGAGCGCGTGGCGGCCATGAGGAACGACATGAGCCGACCCTACGGCTCCCGTCGCGCTCGACGACGGACACGTTGGCAAGAAGAAAGGCCCCGCCGGAGCGGGGCCTTTCTTCTGACACTGTCTCAACCAATGTCTCGATCTCACGATCGGTGTCCGAGGGGGGACTTGAACCCCCACGCCCTATACGGGCACTAGCACCTCAAGCTAGCGCGTCTGCCATTTCCGCCACCCGGACTGGATGGTGCCTGCCGAAGCCGACCACGAAACACTAGCACGGCCGCGGAGGCACTCCTGACCACGGGCAGGAGGCGGTCGCCGGGTACCGTGGACGGCATGACGACGAGCGCATCGCAGCCGGACCACCACGACCTCGACGAGACGGCCGTCATCGCGCGCGACCTGATCCGCTTCGACACCTCCAACTACGGCGGCGGCCGGTCCGAGGGCGAGGCCGACGCCGCCGAGTACGTCGCCGAGGCCCTGCGGGCCCTCGACCTCGAGCCGCAGCTGTTCGAGTCCGAGCCGGGTCGCGTCAGCGTCGTCGCCCGGGTCGAGGGCGCCGACCGCGCCAAGCCCGGCCTCGTCGTGCACGGCCACCTCGACGTCGTGCCCGCCGACCCGGCGAACTGGTCGGTGGACCCGTTCGCGGGCGTGGTGAGGGACGACATGCTCTGGGGCCGCGGCGCCGTGGACATGAAGAACATGGACGCGATGATGCTGACGTCGCTCGGCGACATCATCCGCTCCGGCGAGCGCCCCGCCCGCGACCTCGTCGTCGGCTTCTTCGCCGACGAGGAGGCCGGGGGAGTGCTGGGTTCGCACTTCCTGGTGAAGGAGCACCCCGAGCTCTTCGCGGGGGCCACCGAGGCCATCAGCGAGGTGGGGGGCTACTCGACCTACATCGACGGGCGTCGCTCGTACCTGCTGCAGACGGGCGAGAAGGCGCTGATCTGGATCACCCTCCGCACGCGCGGCACCGCGGGCCACGGCTCCCAGATGATCAAGGCGAACGCGGTGACGCGGCTCGCGGAGGCCGTCGCCGCGCTCGGCCGTCAGGAGTGGCCGATCGCCCTCACCGAGACGACGACGGCGCTGCTCCGCGAGGTCGCGCGCATCCTCGACGTCGACGTCACGCAGACCGCGCCGGACGAGCTCGTGCTGCACACCGGCACGGCGCAGGGCTTCATCCGCGGCTCGCTCCGCACGACGACGAACCCGACGATGCTGACGGCGGGCTACAAGCACAACGTGGTCCCCGACACGGCGGAGGCGCGGGTCGACATCCGCTGCATGCCCGGCCAGGAGGAGGCGGTCCTCGCCCAGGTGCGCGAGCTCGTCGGCGACGACGTCGAGATCGAGACCGTCCACACCGACATCGGGCTCGAGACGCCGTTCTCCGGCGACCTCGTCGAGACGATCACGGCCACCCTGCAGCGGCACGACCCGGGGGCGCCCGTGCTGCCGTACCTGCTGTCGGGCGGCACCGACAACAAGGCGCTGAGCCTGCTGGGGATCGCCGGCTACGGCTTCGCGCCGCTGCGCCTGGGGGAGGACATGGACTTCCCGGCCATGTTCCACGGTGTCGACGAGCGGGTACCGCTCGACGCACTAGCCTTTGGCAGTCGCGTCCTCCGGGACCTCCTGGCGACCTACTGACACCCCCACCAGAAGGGCACCCCGCGTGGAGCATCTCCTCCAGGCACTCCTGCTCGGCCTCGTCCAGGGCCTGACGGAGTTCCTCCCCATCTCGTCGAGCGCGCACCTGCGCCTCGTCGGCCTGTTCTTCTCCGATCCCGACGCAGCCGCCGCCTTCGACCCGGGCGCGACGTTCACCGCCATCACGCAGCTGGGCACCGAGCTGGCCGTCGTCATCTACTTCTGGGGCGACATCAAGCGGATCGTCACGCAGTGGTTCCGAGGGATGACCGGGAAGATCCCCCGCACCGACCCCGACGTCCGGATGGGCTGGCTCGTCATCATCGGCACGGTCCCGATCGTGCTGGTGGGGTACTTCGCGCAGGAGTACATCCGCACCGTCTTCCGGTCGCTCTGGATCGTCGCGATCGTGCTGATCGTCTTCGGCGTCCTGCTCGGCCTCGCCGACCGGCTCGGCAAGAAGACGGCCCGCTTCGACGAGATGACATACGGCCACGGCATCGCCGTCGGCGTCGCCCAGGTGCTCGCGCTCTTCCCCGGCGTCTCCCGCTCGGGCGCGACGACCACTGCCGCGCTGAGCCTCGGCTACACGCGCCCCGCAGCGGCGCGGTTCTCGTTCCTCCTCGCCGTGCCCGCGGTGTTCGGCAGCGGTCTCTTCGAGCTGGTCCAGAGCTTCAGCGAGCCCGGCCCCTACTCGCTCGGCGAGACCCTGGCCGCGACGGTCGTGGCGTTCGTCGTCGGGTTCGTCGTGATCGCCTTCTTCATGAACTACATCTCGAAGCGCAGCTTCCTGCCCTTCGTCGTGTACCGCATCCTGCTCGGCGGCGTCCTGCTGGTCCTGCTCGGCACGGGCGTGGTGGCGGCATGAGGTCCTGGAACGCGCCTGCCGTGCCGAGCCTGCCCGGCGACGGGCCGCTGCCGTCCCTCTGGGACACGGCGACCGCCTCCTTCGTCACGACCCGTCCGGTCGACGGCGCCGCCACGCTGTACGTCTGCGGCATCACGCCCTACGACGCGACGCACCTCGGGCACGCCAGCACGTACCTCGCCTTCGACTCGCTCGTGCGCGTCTGGCGCGACGCGGGCCTCCGGGTGACCTACGCGCAGAACACGACCGACGTCGACGACCCGCTGCTCGAGCGCGCCACGGCGACGGGCGTCGACTGGCGGGCCCTCGCCGCGTCGCAGACCGACCTCTTCCGCTCGGACATGGAGCACCTCGCCGTCGTCCCGCCGGAGCACTACGTCGCGGTGACCGACGTCGTGGGCGACGTGGCGGACGTCGTCGCGGGCCTGATCGACTCGGGCGTCGCCTACCGGGTCGAGACCCCGGGCTCCGAGGCAGGCGACGACGTCTACTTCGACGTCCGGGGCGCCGAGCGCGACACCTCGTGGCACCTCGGCCTGGAGAGCCGCTACGACGCGTCGACCATGGCCCGCTTCTTCGCCGAGCGCGGGGGAGACCCCGACCGCGCCGGAAAGCGCGATCCGCTCGACCCGCTGCTCTGGCGTGCGGCCCGTGCCGACGAGCCGTCCTGGCCGTCGTCGGTGGGCCCTGGCCGGCCCGGCTGGCACATCGAGTGCACCGTCATCGCCGAGCAGCACCTCGGCGCGACGGCGACCGTGGCCGGGGGCGGCAGCGACCTCGTGTTCCCGCACCACGAGATGAGCACCGCCCACGCGACGTCGATCACCGGCGAGCCGTCGGCCCGCCAGTGGGCCCACAGCGGGATGGTCGCCTACCAGGGCGAGAAGATGAGCAAGTCGCTCGGCAACCTCGTCAAGGTGAGCGAGCTCGTCTCCGCAGGCCGGGACGCCCGTGCCGTCCGCCTCGCGATCACCGCGCACCACTGGCGGTCCGACTGGGAGTGGCTCGACGACGACCTCGCCGACGCCGAGTCGCGTCTCGAGCGCTGGACTGCCTGGGCGCACGGCGTCGGCCCGCAGGAGGCGGGGGCAGAGACGACCCCGCTGCTCGCGCTCCTGCGCACCGCCCTCGCCGACGACCTCGACACGCCCCGCGCGATCCGGGCCGTGGACGACCACGTCGCAGCCGGTCGACCCGCGACGGCCGTCGACGTCGACGCGGTGGCCGCCCTGCTGGGGATCGACCTCCGACGCTGAGCCGTGCGGACTCCGTCGCCGTCGGCGTGGTCCTTGTCGTCACTGACGGAACCTCACGACACACGGTCCCTGACATACTGAACGGGATGTCTGCCCCCGACTGCCCCGCCGACGGGGACGAGACCGTCTGGCGACGTGGTGTCCTGACCCGCCGCCAGGCCAGGGGCGACGTCTGGCTCGCGGCCGGCCTGCTCGGCCTCGGCCTCGTCACCCTCTGGCTCGCCTCGCTCGCCGTCGAGGGCTCGGAGCTCGAGGCCGCCGCGCCGCCCGAGGCGATCGGCTGGCTCCTCGCCCTGTGCGCCCCGACGGCCCTCCGACGACGCGCACCGGTGGCCGTCATGGTGGTCGTGAGCGCGGTCTTCATCCTCAGCCAGCTGCGTGGGTACCCCGACTCGACGACCCCCTCGATCGTCGAGTTCCTCGTCATCTACACGGCCAACGCCTGGGCGCGGTCGCGGCGGGCCGCCCTGGTCGGCAGCGCGGTCGTCACGGCCGCCATGCTCGTCTGGCTCGGCGTCGCCGTGCTCGGCCCGCTCCAGCAGGGCGGCCCGATGCTCAGCTCCACCGTCGCTGCCGTCGTCTACTCGTTCGTCCTCAACCTGCTGTTCTTCGTCGCGGCCGTCTGGTTCGGCCGGTCGTCCCGGGTCTCCGCCGCCCGCCGCCGCGCCCTCGAGCGCGCCGGGGTCGATCTTCGTGCCGCCCAGGAGCTCGTGGCCGACCGCGCGATCGGCGAGGAGCGCGCACGCATCGCCCGCGAGCTGCACGACGTCGTCGCGCACCACGTCGCCGTGATCGCCATCCAGGCAGGTGCGGCGCGACGCACGCTCCACCAGCCCGAGATCGCGAGCGGCGCGCTCGGCGCCGTCGAGTCCACGGCGCGCACCGCCATCGACGAGCTGGAGCGGATGCTCACCGTGCTGCGCGCCCAGGACGACGCCCCGCACGACGGCCCGACCGGGCTCGCCGCCCTCCCGCAGCTCGTGGCCGACACCCGCCGGCTCGGCCTCGACGTCCGGTTCAGCACCCACGGCGAGCGCTTCGACGTGCCCGACAGCGTCGGCGTCACCCTGTTCCGGGTCGTCCAGGAGGCGCTGACCAACACCCTGAAGCACGCCTCGGCCGGCGTCGCCGACGTCCGCCTGCGATACCGCGACCGCGCCGTCGAGGTCGAGGTGACCGACGACGGAGTGGGCGGAGGCGCCTCCTCGTCGACGCAGCAGCACGGCTCGGCCGGTTCGGGCCTCGGTCAGCGCGGGATGCGCGAGCGGGTCGACCTGCACGGCGGCGAGCTGCACGTCGGCCCGCACGCCAAGGGCGGCTACCGGGTGCGGGCCGTGCTGCCCGCCGTCCGCACGGCGACCGTCGCCGCCCCCGAGGACCCCGCCCGGCCCCGCACTCGAGAGGCACCCGCACGATGACCGTCGACGCCCGTGCCCCCCTCGCTGCCGACGCCGGCCCCGACGCCACGCGCCCGGTCAGGGTCCTCCTCGCCGACGACCAGGACCTCGTCCGCGCCGGCTTCCGGATCATCCTCGAGACCGCTCCCGACGTCGTCGTCGTGGGCGAGGCCCGGGACGGCCTCGAGGCCGTGGCGCTGGCCGCCTCGACGTCTCCGGACGTGATCGTGATGGACGTCGAGATGCCCGGCATCGACGGCCTGGAGGCCACGCGTCGCCTCCTCGAGGCCGCGGCGCCCGGCGGCCCGGCCGTGCTGGTGCTCACGACCTTCGGGCGCGGCGAGTACCTGTTCCGTGCGCTCCGTGCCGGGGCCAGCGGCTTCCTGCTCAAGACGTCCAGCCCGGAGGAGCTGATCGAGGCGATCGCCGTCGTGCACCGCGGCGACGCGCTGCTCGCCCCCGAGCTGACCCGTCGGGTCGTCGCGGCCGCCATCGCCGAGGCCGTCGTGCCCGCGATCGTTCCGAGCCCCCGGCTCGCCGCGCTCACCGACCGCGAGCGCGAGGTGCTCGACCGCATGGCCACGGGCTGCTCGAACGCCGAGATCGCGCGTGACCTGTTCCTCGGCGAGGCCACCGTCAAGACGCACGTGTCGAACGTGCTCACGAAGCTCGGACTGCGCGACCGCACGGCCGCCGTCGTCTTCGCCTACGAGAACGGGGTCGTCGTCCCCGGCGACGGGCCCCGCTAGGGCGACGACTCCGCCGCCACCTGCAGCAGGCCCGGGTCAGGGGCCGGGGTCAGGGGGCAGGCGGCAGGCGCGGGTCGTCCGGGCCCTTGCCGTCGTTCCGACGCAGGTAGCGCTCGAACTCCTCCGCGATCGCCTCGCCGCTCGCCTCGGGCGAGTCGACCGTGTCGCGCGCCTGCTCGAGCTGCTCGATGTAGCCGGCCATGTCGTCGTCGTCGGAGGCGAGCGCGTCGATGCCCTGCTCCCACGCGGCGGACTCGGCCTCGAGGTCGCCCCGGGGGATGCTGACGCCCGCGACCTCGTCGAGCTTCTCGATCAGCGCGAGGGTCGCCTTGGGGGAGGGCGAGGCGTGCACGTAGTGCGGCACCTGCGCCCAGATCGACAGGGTCGGGACACCCGCGGACTCCACCGCGTCGCCGAGCACGGACAGGATGCCGACGGGGCCCTCGTAGGTGCTGCGCTCCAGGCTCAGCTCGCCCCGCACCTCCTCGTTGTCGCTGCTGACGAAGACCGAGATGGGCCGTGTGTGCGGCACGTCGGCGAGCATCGCGCCGAGGAACACGACGGCCGAGACGTCGTGCACGTCGATCAGGTCGACCACCTCGGCCGCGAAGCCGCGCCAGCTGCGCGAGGGCTCGGCGCCGAGCAGGACGAAGACGTCCGGGGCGTCGCCCGCGGGGCCGCCGGCCGGCGTCGAGGCCGCCGCGGGGGAGGCGTGCAGCTGGATCCGGGGCCACACCAGCGCGCGGACCCCGTCGTCGTCGTACCCGACCTGGGGGCGGTTGAACTGGTAGTCGATGTAGCGCTCTCCGTCGAGCTCGGCGACCGGCTCGAGCGCGAGGGTGTCGACGATGCTGCGGGCGACCCCGCTGGCCGCCTCGCCGGCGTCGTTCCAGCCCTCGAACGCCACGACCAGGAGGCGGCCCGTCGCGAACGACGGCGTGCCGCTCACCGCCGACCCCTCGGTCGTCGTCTCGTCGGGCACTGCGTCTTCACCGGGCACGGGATCCTCACCGGCCGGGCACGGTCCCCGGCGTCTAGCCCTCCACGATAGCCGCCCGGCACCGTCGAGGAGGCGGCAGCGCGGCGGCCCTGACCGCTCCCGTAGACTCGTGCCCCGTGACCGACTCCCTGCCTGCCGCCGTCCTCTGGGACATGGACGGAACCCTCGTCGACACCGAGCCCTACTGGTTCGACTCCCAGGTCGACCTAGTCGCCTCCTTCGGGGGCACCTGGACCAAGGCCGAGGGCGACACGCTGATCGGCTCGGGCCTCTGGCACTCGGCCGCCGTCCTGCAGCGGCACGGCGTCGACCTGCCCGCGGACGAGATCATCGACCGGCTGACCACCGACGTGCTGACGCGCTGCGCCGAGCACGTGCCGTGGCGCCCGGGAGCCCGCGAGCTCCTCGCCGAGCTGCGGGCCGCCGGCGTCCCGACGGCGCTCGTCACGATGTCGATCCGTCGGATGGCCCAGTTCATGGTCGACGCCATCGGTGACGACTCGTTCGACGCCGTCGTCGCCGGCGACGAGGTCGAGCACAGCAAGCCGCACCCCGAGGCGTACCTGCGCGGTGCCGAGCTGCTCGGCGTGGACGTCGCCGACTGCGTCGCCATCGAGGACAGCGTCCCGGGCCTCACCTCGGCGATGGCCGCCGGCGCCGTCGCGCTGGGCGTCGAGCACGCGGCGCCGCTCGCCGACGACTCCGGCTACGTCCGCCGCGACACGCTCGTCGGCGTCGGCCTGGCCGACCTGCGCGAGATGCACGCCGCGGGCCGACGCTCCCGCGACGCGCGCACCTCCGACTCCTGACCCCCCGGCGCCGCGTGCGCCGCCCCTCCCGCACCGCGGCCCCGATCCGGGCCCGACAGAGAGCAGCACCCACCATGAGCGCCACCCGCCGACAGTCCGGCCCGTTCCTCGAGGGCGACAAGGTCCAGCTCACCGGCCCCAAGGGCAAGATGAACACCGTAGTGCTGACCCCCGGCGCCGTGTTCCACACGCACCGGGGGATGATCGCCCACGACGACCTCGTCGGCCTCCCCGACGGATCGGTCGTCGCGAGCACGACCGGAGACGAGTACCTCGCCCTCCGCCCCCTGCTGAGCGACTTCGTCATGTCCATGCCCCGCGGCGCGGCCATCGTCTACCCGAAGGACGCCGCCCAGATCGTCGCCTTCGCCGACATCTTCCCCGGCGCCACGGTCGTCGAGGCCGGCGTCGGGTCGGGCGCCCTGTCGCTGTGGCTGCTCCGCGCGATCGGTCCGGAGGGGCGCCTCGCGTCGTTCGAGCGCCGCCAGGAGTTCGCCGACGTCGCCCAGGGCAACGTCGTGAGCTTCTTCGGCGCCGAGCCGCAGAACTGGACGGTGACCGTCGGCGACCTCGTCGAGGAGCTCGCCGCCGTCGTCCCCGACGGCACCGCGGACCGGGTCGTCCTCGACATGCTGGCCCCGTGGGAGTGCGTCGACGAGACGGCCGCCGCCCTCACGCCCGGCGGGCTCGTGATCTGCTACGTCGCCACGGCGACCCAGCTCTCGCGCGTCGCCGAGGCCCTCCGCGCCTCCGGCCAGTTCACCGAGCCCGACGCCTCAGAGACGCTCGTCCGGGGCTGGCACGTCGAGGGCCTGGCAGTCCGCCCGGACCACCGCATGATCGGGCACACGGGCTTCCTGATCACCGCCCGTCGCCTCGCACCGGGTGCGGTGCTGCCCCAGCTCAAGCGCCGCCCGTCGAAGTCCGACTACTCGGACGAGGACGTCGAGCTGTGGACCCCCGGCGCGCTCGGCGAGCGGTCGGCGAGCGACAAGAAGCTCCGCAAGACCGCGAGGCAGGCGCGCTCGGCGGCCGACAGCGCCGTCGCCGCGACCGACAGCCTCGCCGAGGCCGACGGCGACGGCCGGGCCGACGCGCCGCACTAAGCTGTCCTCCGCATCACCAGCGACCCGCCAGTCGCGGCCCCCGGCCGCAGCCCAGGAAAGAGCCTCCGTGCGCAAGATCCCCGCCCTCGTCGTGACCGTCGGCCTGCTGGCCTCGCTGACCGCGTGCGCGACGACCCCCGCGCCGGGCTCCGCCGGGTGCCCTCCCACGGGCGACGCCGCCTCGGTCGTCACCGCAACCGGCGCCTTCGGCGAGAAGCCCGACGCCCAGGTGCCGAGCCCGATCGTCACGACCGAGACACAGGTCTCGACCCTGATCGAGGGCACCGGCGACCGCATCCTCGACGGCACCCCGGTCATCATCGACTACACCCTCTACGACGGCACCACCGGCGCCGAGGTCGAGGACTCGGGCTACGACGGCAGCCTCAACGCGCCCATCACCGTCGGCGGCACCGCCCTGGCTCCGCTCGCCTCCGCGCTCGAGTGCTCACGGGTGGGCTCTCGCGTCGCCGTCGCCATCAAGGCCTCCGAGCTGTCGGCGTCGGTCAACGGCGGCGCCGGGGCCACCGACGACGCCCCCGACGCGGCGTACGTCGCGATCGTCGACATCCGCCAGTCCTTCCTCGCCAAGGCGAACGGCCGACCCGTGCTCGGCGCTCAGGGCATGCCCGCCGTGGTCCGCGCCCCGGACGGCGCCCCCGGCGTGACGGTCCCCGCGTCGGCGGCCCCGACATCGCCCGAGTCGCACCTCGTGCTCGACGGCTCCGGCCGCGAGCTCGCCGCGGACGACACCGCCGTCGTGCAGTTCACCGCCGTGACGTGGGCCTCGCCGTCGACCGTCGCGACCTCGTCGTGGACCGACGGAGGGTCGGCCACGTCGCTGCCGCTCGCGGACGAGCAGATCCCCGCCCCGATCCGCGACGCGCTCGTGGGCACGCCGATCGGCTCGCAGGTCATGGTCGTCGTGCCGGCCGACGAGACGGCCGGCGTCCCCCAGCCGCTCGTCTACGTCTTCGACGTCCTGGGCGCCCTCTGACCCGCCGTCCCGTGTGGCCCCGCCGCCCCGTCCTCGGGGCCGCGGGGCTCGCGGGCGTGTCCTAGGATCGACCCGTGGCAGCCGTCCGCGCTCCGCGCATCCCCGTCGAGGAACGCCTCTTCAGCCTCGTCCTCGCCCTCCTCGCGACCGATGCGGGCCTGACGAAGACCGAGGTGCTCTCCACCGTCCAGGGCTACCGCCAGAAGTACGTCGCCGGCGGCGACAACGCGGCCCTCGAGCGGCAGTTCGAGCGCGACAAGGACGACATCCGCGAGCTCGGGGTGCCCCTCGAGACCGTCGACGACCCTGCCGCGGCCGGTGACAACCACCTCCTGCGCTACCGCATCCTCCGCGGCGACTACGAGCTCCCCGTCGACATCTCCTTCTCGCCGGAGGAGACGGCGCTCCTCACGCTCGCGGGCATGGTGTGGCGCGAGGGCACCCTCTCGGCCGAGTCCCGCCGCGCGCTGCTCAAGCTGCGGTCCCTGGGAGGCGCGACGAGCGTCCCCGAGCTCGCCTACGCTCCGCGGGTCCGCAGTCGCGACGCCGCCTTCGAGCCGCTGCGCACCGCCCTGGACCGCGGCGTCGTCGTGCGCTTCGACTACCTCAAGCCGGGGGAGGCTGCGCCCCGTCGTCGAGAGGTGGCGCCCTTCGCGCTGGTCCAGCACCAGGGCCGGTGGATGGTGTCCGTCGTCGAGCCCGACACGTCGTCCCGCAAGAACTTCCTGCTGTCGCGCATCGTGGGCCCGGTGACCGTCACGACGAAGGCGTTCGCGCGTCCCGCCGACGCCACCGCCGACTCCGCGCTGGAGGGCCTCGACCGGTTGTGGGAGCAGAACACGGCCGCCGTCCGGGCCGCTCCGCACTCGGACGCTCGCACGCGTCTCGGCGCACGACGCGGCACCGTGCAGGGCGACGACGACGTGCTGCTGGTTCACTACAGCGACCGCCAGGTCCTGGCCGAGGAACTGACGTCGTTCGGGCCCGAGGTCGTCGTGCTCTCGCCCGACGACCTGCGCGACCTGGTGGCGTCGCGCCTCCGCGACCTCGCTGCGGACCACGCGGTCGACGCCGCCCCGGGCCGCGCCTCCCCGGGCTCCGGTGCCGCCACGAGCGAGGGAGCAGCCTCGTGACCGACCGCCGTCCCGCCCTGCACGCGACCGACAAGCTCGCGTTCCTGCTCTCGCTCGTGCCCTGGCTGATCGACCACGAGCGCGTCAGCGTGGCCGAGGCCGCCGCGCACTTCGGTGTGGGCGTGACCGACATCCGGCGTGCCGTCGAGCTCATCGCCGTCTCGGGCATCCCGGGAGACACCGCCCAGTACCAGCACGCCGACCTCTTCGACATCGCGTGGGACGACTTCGAGCAGAACGACGTCATCGTCCTGACCAACCTCGTGGCCATCGACGACACGCCCCGTTTCTCTGCCCGCGAGGCAGCCGCGCTGATCGCCGGCCTCCAGTACCTGTCGTCGCTCCCCGAGAACGCGGATCGCGGGGCCGTCGCCTCTCTGATGTCGAAGCTGTCGCGCGGCGCCTCGGGCGAGCCGAGCCAGGTGGCCGTGGCGCAGGAGGGCACGAACGAGGTGCTCGCCCTCGTCCGCGACGCCGTCGAGCGCGGGGTGCAGCTCGAGTTCGACTACGCCGGCGTCCGAGGGCAGGTCGAACGGCGCCGTGTCGACCCCCTCCGGGTGGAGTCGCTCGACGCCGACTGGTACCTGCGCGGCTGGGACCACCTGAGGGAGGCGCTCCGGACGTTCCGTCTGGACCGCATCGCGTCGCCTGCCCTCACCGACGCGCGCATCACGCACCGCGCCTCCGACCTGTCGCTGCCCGACTCCCTCTTCGAGGGCTCGCCGGACGACCTCGACGTCGTCGTCGAGATCGACGCGGCAGCGGCGCCGCTCCTGGACGACTACCGCCCCTCCGACGTCGAGGACGCGGGGGAGGGGCGCACCCGCCTCACCCTCCGGGTCGGCCACGTGGGCACCGTCGCCCGTCTCGTCAGCGGGCTCCCCGGCCGCGCTCGCGTCGTCGCGCCCGACGAGGCCCGTCTCGCCGTCGCGAGCTGGGCCGCCGAGGCCGCCGCCCGGTACGACGCCTGAGTCGCCCGGCCGCCGGGCCGGTCGGGTCGCTCGACGTGGGCCCGACGACCAGGTCCCGTCACAGGCTGCGGGTTACACTGGGGACTCCCCTTCCCGCTAGGAGACACCCCTCATGCTCGGAAACCTCACCGGCTGGCACCTGATCATCATCCTGGCGATCATCCTGCTGCTGTTCGGCGCCCCCAAGCTGCCCGCCCTCGCGAAGAGCATCGCCCAGTCGATGCGCATCTTCAAGAACGAGATCGGCGACGACAAGAAGAGCGGCGACGACGACGTCACCCGCCACGCGGCGACCGACAGCACCCTGCGCCGTGACGCCGACGTCCCGACCGTCCGCCCCACCAGCGGCGACGATCACCTGAAGAACTGACGCGTGGCCACGACGACGACTCGTGGCACCGACGAGGGCGACCAGGCACCCCGGGGCTCGCGGAAGCGCTCGGCCGACGGGCGGATGTCCCTGGGCGCGCACCTCGTCGAGCTGCGCAAGCGCCTTTTCCGCTCCGCGCTGGCACTGATCCTCGCGAGCGTCGCGGGCTGGTTCGTCTCCCAGTACGTCCTCGACTTCCTGCGGCAGCCGGTCCTCGTGCTGGCGGGGGGCAACGCGAGCGAAGCGGTCCTCAACTACGCCCAGATCACGAGCAGCTTCGACCTGCGGATGCAGATCGCCGTCACCGTCGGCGTCATCCTCAGCAGCCCCGTCTGGCTCTACCAGGTCTGGGCCTTCATCGTCCCTGCTCTCGTGCGCCGCGAGAAGCTCTACGCGGTCGGGTTCATCGGCTCGGCCATCCCGCTCTTCCTGCTCGGCTGCCTCAGCGGCGTCTACGTCCTGCCGAACATCGTGCGGGTGCTCACGGGCTTCGTCTCCGAGCAGGACGCTGCGATCATCGACGCGAAGCAGTACTTCGACTTCGTCCTCAAGCTCGTCCTCGCCTGCGGCATCGCCTTCGTCCTGCCGGTCTTCCTCGTGCTCCTCAACTTCGTCGGCGTCATCAGCGCCGGGGCCATCATCAAGGGCTGGCGCGTCGCCATCCTGCTGATCGCCGTCTTCACCGCCATCGCGACGCCCGCGGCCGACGTCTTCTCGATGTTCCTGCTGGCGGTCCCGATGGTGTTCCTCTACTTCGTCGCCGCCGGCGTCGCCTGGATCCACGACCGCGGCGTCGCCAGGCGCGCCGCGGCACTCGACGCCGAACTCGCCGGAGGGTGACCCCATGACCAGCAGCGACCTCAGCCCGGCCGCCCGCTTCGCCGCCTCGAAGAACCGCGTCCGCACCCCGCAGCTTCAGTCGTTCCGGTCGCGGCTCGGCTTCTCGCTCGACCCGTTCCAGGAGGCGGCCTGCGCCTCCGTCGAGGAGGGCTCGAGCGTCCTCGTCGCCGCGCCCACCGGCGCCGGCAAGACCCTGGTCGCCGAGTTCGCCATCCACCTCGCGATGCAGCACCCCCGCGACAAGGTCTTCTACACCGCGCCGATGAAGGCGCTGAGCAACCAGAAGTTCCAGGAGCTGGTGGCCGAGTACGGTGCGTCCGAGGTCGGCCTCCTCACGGGCGACACCAACGTCAACTCCCGCGCCCGCATCGTCGTGATGACGACCGAGGTGCTCCGCAACATGATCTACGCGGGCTCCGAGATGCTCGACGACCTCCGCTACGTCGTGCTCGACGAGGTGCACTTCCTGGCCGACCGCTTCCGCGGCGCCGTGTGGGAGGAAGTGATCATCCACCTCCCGCTCGACGTGCGCCTCATCTCGCTCAGCGCCACCGTGTCGAACGCCGAGGAGTTCGGCGACTGGCTGCAGACCGTGCGCGGCGGCACCGACGTGATCGTCTCCGAGGACCGACCGGTGCCCCTCGACCAGCACGTCCTCGTCGGCGGCAAGTTCCTCGACCTGTTCGACTCGAGCGGGCAGGCGGCGACCAACCGCGTCAACCCCGAGCTGCTGCGGGCCACGTCGCTGTCGAGACGAGGAGGCGGCAGCCGGCGCGAGCGCGGCGGTCGCGACGGCTTCTCGGGTCGCGGCCCGCGCGGACACGTCGTGCCGCCGACGCAGCACGCCCAGGGGCGCCTCGACCGCTGGAAGATCGTCGAGATGCTCGACGACCAGAACCTGCTCCCGGCCATCTTCTTCGTCTTCAGCCGCGTCGGCTGCGACCAGGCCGTCAAGCAGGTGCTGCGGTCGGGCATCCGTCTCACCACGGCCGACCAGCGCCAGGAGATCCGCGAGATCGTCGAGGCCCGGTGCCGCACGCTCCGTGACGAGGACCTCGCCGTGCTCGGCTACTGGCAGTGGCTCGACGGCCTCGAGCGCGGGGTCGCCGCGCACCACGCCGGCCTGCTGCCCGCCTTCAAGGAGGTGGTCGAAGAACTGTTCCAGAAGAAGCTCGTCAAGGTCGTCTTCGCCACCGAGACCCTGGCTCTCGGCATCAACATGCCCGCGCGCACGGTCGTGCTCGAGAAGCTCGAGAAGTTCAACGGCGAGGCCCGCGTGCCGATCACGCCGGGCGAGTACACCCAGCTGACCGGCCGCGCCGGCCGACGGGGGATCGACGTCGAGGGCCACTCCCTCATCCAGTGGCAGCAGGGCCTCGACCCGCAGGCGGTCGCGAGCCTCGCCTCCCGGCGCACCTACCCGATGAACTCCAGCTTCCGCCCGACCTACAACATGGCGGTCAACCTGATCGAGCAGTTCGGCCGGTCGCGCACCCGTGAGGTGCTCGAGACGTCGTTCGCGCAGTTCCAGGCCGACCGCGCCGTCGTCGACCTCGCCCGCAAGGTCCGCACGCAGCAGGAGAGCCTCGACGGCTACGCCCGCAGCATGCAGTGCCACCTCGGCGACTTCGGCGAGTACACCACCATCCGCCGCGAGCTCGGCGACCTCGAGAAGCAGGGCGCGGCGCGAGCCGACGCGCAGTCGCGGGCCGAGCACGACAAGCGCCAGCGGCACCTCGCCGACCTGCGCCGTCGCCTCCGCCAGCACCCCTGCCACGCCTGCCCCGAGCGCGAGCAGCACGCCCGCTGGTCGGAGCGCTGGTGGAAGCTCAAGAAGCAGACCGACCAGCTGTCCGCCCAGATCCGGGGGCGCACCGGCGCCGTCGCCAAGGTCTTCGACCGGGTCACCGACGTGCTGCTCGACCGTGGCTACCTCGAGCCCGCGTCGCCGCGCTCGTCGACGTCCGGCGCGGCCGCACCCGGCTCGTCGAGGCGTGGAGGCGACCGCACGGCCGAGGTCGCGGTCACGTCGACCGGGCGCACCCTCCGCCGCATCTACGGCGACCGTGACCTGCTCGTCGCCGAGAGCCTGCGGCTCGGGCTCTGGGACGCGCTCGACGTGCCCTCGATGGCGGCCATGGCCGCCACCCTCGTCTACGAGCCCCGCCGCGACGAGGGCCAGCTCAGCGAGCGGTTCCTGCCGCGCGGCGCGTACCGCGAGGCGCTCGACGAGACGCAGAAGCTCTGGGCCGAGCTCGACGACCTCGAGCAGGAACACCGTCTGCCCGGCAGCAACCCGCCGGCTCCTGGCTTGGCGCTGGCCATGCACCGGTGGGCCAGGGGAGCGGACCTCGACTCCGTCCTCGAGGACGCCGAGCTCGCCGCGGGCGACTTCGTCCGCTGGACGAAGCAGACCATCGACCTGCTCGACCAGCTGTCCGTCGTGGCCGACCTGCCGGTCGGGCCGATCGCCCGCCGGGCGCTCGACGCCGTCCGGCGCGGCATCGTCTCCTACTCGGCGGTGTGAGGCGGGGCTCGACGGTCCGAGCCGGCTCTGCAGCGTCGCCCGAGACCCGCAGGAGGTGCGCCCCGCCTCCCAGCCTCGCCCCCGTAGGATCGCACGGTGCCCCTCCGCGTGACCGACTTCCGCCTGCCGCTCTGGGTGGCCGTCCTCGTGGCGGCCGGGGCCGGGGTCGTCCTCGACGCGGGCTTCCCCGACGGTGACGTGTGGCCCCTCGCCTTCGTCGGGATCGCCCTCGTGCTGGTGTGCCTGCGCGGTCGGCGGGCCGGGGGAGCGTTCCTCGTGGGCCTCGTCGCCGGCCTCTCGTTCTACCTCGTCCACATCTTCTGGGCGACCCTCTACCTCGGGCTGCTGCCGTGGGCCGCGCTCTCGACCCTCGAGGCCCTCTTCTTCGGCGGCGGGGCCGTGCTCATCGCCCTCGCCTACCGCTGGGTGCCCCGCATCTGGCCCGGACTCATAGGCCAGGCCGTCGTCGTCCCGGTCGTCGTCGCCGGCCTCTGGACCCTCCGCGAGTTCGTCGCGGGCAACTGGCCCTACGGCGGGTTCGCGTGGGGCCGCATGGCGCTCAGCCAGTCGCAGAGCCCGTTCGCCGGGCTCGTGGCGTGGGTGGGCATCTCGGGGCTGAGCTTCCTCATGGTCGCCCTCGTGGCGGCCCTGATCCAGCTCGCCCTCATGGTCACGCTGCCGCGCGCGACCCGGCTGCTGGCAGGCGCGATCGCCGTCGTCGCCGTGCTCGCGGTCCCCGCCTGGCCCACGTCGTCGAGCGGCACCGCCCGCATCGCCGGCGTGCAGGGCAACGGTCCGGCCGGCTACTTCGACGAGCGGGAGCAGGGCGACCTGCTCAACTCCCAGGTGCTCGCGATGAGCGGCCTCCAGCCCGGCGACGACCTCGACCTCGTCGTCTGGCCCGAGGGCGGCAGCGACCGCGACCCCACCCGCGACGCCTACGGCCGCTACGTCTTCGACGCCATCACGACGGGCTACGACGCGCCCCTGCTGTCGGGCGTCATCACGCAGAGCGACGACGGCGACACCGTCTGGAACTCCTCGATCCTCTGGGACGACGGCGAGGTGCGGGGGCAGTACGACAAGAAGCACCCGATCCCGTTCGGCGAGTACGTGCCCGACCGCTCCTTCTGGCGGCCCTTCGCACCCGACCTGATCGACCTCATCGCGCGCGACTACACGCCCGGCACGCGACCGGAGGCGATGACGATCGGCGACTTCACCGCCGGCATCTCGATCTGCTTCGACATCGTCGACGACCAGCTCGTCACGAACATGATGCGCGACGGCGCCCAGGTGATCATCGCGCAGACCAACAACGCCGACTTCGGCGACACCGACGAGAACGCCCAGCAGCTGGCGATCGCCCGGCTGCGGGCCATCGAGACGGCGCGCCCGGTCGTCAACGTGTCGACCATCGCCTCCAGCCGGGTCATCGACGCGCGGGGAGACATCGTCGCCGGCGTCCAGGACTTCACGGCCGGCACCATGGTGCACACGGTCGACCTCGGCACCGGGACGACGCCCGCGGTCGTCGACAGCCGGGCGATCGAGCTCTTCGTCTCGTTCCTCGGGCTCGCCCTGCTGGTCCTCTCGCGGGTGCTGATCGGCGGCCGCCGGAGCCGGCGCCGGCGCCTCCTCACCTCGGCTCCGTGGGCCGAGCTCACCACGCCGCGGCTGGCCGCCGAGAAGCCCGTGGCACTCGAGGACGAACTCGACGACCCCGGCCAGTTCGACTCGGTGCGGCGCGGCCGCCGCCGCTGACGAAACCACGGGACGCACGTCGTCACGGCCGGCAGGCCGTCACGGCAGGCAGGCAGGTCGTCACGGCAGGCAGGCAGGTCGTCACGGCAGGCAGGCAGGCCGTCACGGCGGGCCCCGGGACGCACATCGGCCCCGGCGTCGTGACGACGACCGGGGCCGATGGTGGGGGAGCGCGTCGGGAGCTCAGGCTCCGATGGCCTGCTTGCCGCGACGCGCGCGGAGGAACGTCAGACGCTCCTCGAGGAGCTCCTCGAGCTCCTCACGGCTGCGACGCTCCAACAGCATGTCCCAGTGGCTCCTGGGAACCTTGACGTCTCCGGCCTCGATCTCGACGGGCTTGCCGTCCGCGGCGAGCAGACGACCCTCCCGGCCGCTCTTGGGCGACTGCCAGATATCGGGGATCTCCGCGTCTGCCGCGAAGACCATGTCGAACTCCGTGCCGTCAGCCGTCTGGTAGACGGCACGCTTCCGGGGTGAGAACTCCACGCCCTCTTCGCTCTGCAGGCTCTGACTGCCGAGCCGCATGCCACGCAAACTGCGATCTGCCATTGTGTGGTCTCCTCTCGCGTTGCAATCTCCCGTTGTAACGTCAGGTCGGGTCCGCCTGTTTCATCCGAGACGGATTCACAGTCCGCTCACAGTGCCCTGGCAGTGGCCGCCCGCACCTCGGCGAGGGCGAGATCGGCCCGGTCGGACACGAGTCCGTGCACACCTAGGGCGAGCAGACGTCGCATGGCGACGGGGTCGTTGACGGTCCACACGTGGGTCTCGACGCCGATCGCCTCGAGGTCGCGGACCCGGCGACGGGTGACGACGCGGAGCGGTCCCTGGCGCTCGGGCACCTGGACGGCCCCGCAGCCGCGCAGCGCACGGGCCATCAGCCGACGCCGAAGCGACGTCACGGGCACGGCGCCGAGGGCGACCACGGCGACCACGCCCCAGGACGACGCCGACGTGGCGACGCCGGGGAGCCCGGCCAGCACCCGCCGTCGGATGCGCTGGTCGAACGAGGTGAGCAGCACGCGGTGCTCGGCCCGCGCCCGACGCACCGCGTCGATGGTCGGGCCCACGGCCTCGGCGACCTTCACGTCGACGTTGAAGCGGGTCTCGGGGAACGCGTCCAGCGCCTCCTCGAGGGTCGGCATCTCGTAGCCGCCCTCGAGCCGGACCAGCCGGACCTCGGCCAGGGTGAGGTCGCGCACCGACACGTCACGGCCCGCGACCCGCGAGAGGTCAGGGTCATGGCTCACGACGGCGACGCCGTCGCGCGTCGCGTGCACGTCGGTCTCGACGTAGAGCACCCCCGCCACGATCGCCTGCAGGAACGACGCCGTCGTGTTCTCGGGCACGTCTAGTGCCAGGCCTCGATGCGCCAGCACCCGCGGCGTCGGCGCGTCGAACCAGTCGGAGGCTCGGGCCGGCTCCACTAGGGAGCGGCCGGGGGAGCCGTGGGCGGCACGTCCGTGCTGCCGTCCGAGGCACCCGTCATGTCCGAGGCACCCGTCGTGTCCGAGGCGCCCGTCGCCCCGTCGGATCCCGGCAGGTCGCCCGAGCCGGGGCGGGTGACGGTCGGGAAGCCCAGGTCGGGCTCGCTGCCGAGGTCGACGGTGGTCGCGAGGTCGGGCGTCTGCTCGGTCTCGGACACCTTCGTCGTGCCGCGGTCGACCCAGCCGGGCGCCGACGGGTCCTTCGGGGCGAAGAAGCCCGAGCCGATGCCCTTGAGCGCCTCGGTCAGCTCGCTCGGGATGATCCAGAGCTTGTTCGCCGAGCCCTCGGCGAGCTTCGGCAGCGTCTGGAGGTACTGGTAGGCGAGCAGCTTCGGGTCGGGGTCGCCGAGGTGGATGGCGTTGAAGACGGTGTCGATGGCCTCGGCCTCGCCCTGCGCCCGAAGCACCTGTGCCCGGGCCTCGCCCTCGGCGCGGAGGATGGCGGACTGGCGCGAGCCCTCGGCCTCGAGGATCTGCGACTGCTTCGTGCCCTCGGCGGTGAGGATGGCGGCGCGGCGGTTGCGCTCGGCGCGCATCTGCTGCTCCATCGAGTCCTGGATGGACAGGGGCGGGTCGATCGCCTTGAGCTCGACGCGTCCGACGCGGATGCCCCACTTGCCGGTGGCCTCGTCGAGGACGATGCGGAGCTGGCCGTTGATGTTGTCCCGGCTCGTGAGGGCCTCCTCGAGGTTGAGACCGCCGACGACGTTGCGGAGGGTCGTCGTGGTCAGCTGCTCGACGGCACCGAGGTAGTTGGCGATCTCGTAGGTCGCCGCCCGGGCGTCCGTCACCTGGAAGTACACGACCGTGTCGATGGAGACGACCAGGTTGTCCTCGGTGATGACAGGCTGCGGCGGGAACGAGACGACCTGCTCGCGCATGTCGATCAGCGGCCGGACCCGGTCGATGAAGGGGACGAGCAGGTTCAGCCCCGGCATGAGGGTCTTGTGGTACTTGCCGAGGCGCTCGACGACGCCGGCGCTGGCCTGCGGGATGATCCGCACGGCTCGGAACAGCACGACGAGCACGAAGACGACGACGATCGCGACGACGACGACGGTCACGATGGTGGTGGGGTCCATGGTCAGTCCCTTCAGGCGGGGACGACCAGGGCGGTCGACCCCTCGATGGCGGTGACGACGACCGGCGCGCCGGTGTCGAGGACGATGCCGGCCGAGGCCGGGGGAGGAGGGAGGAGGCGGGCCGTCCAGGTCTCGCCGTTGGCGAGCTTCACCTGGCCGCCGTCGACGCCGATGGGGACGACGACGGTGCCGCGGATCCCCATGAGCGCCGCCAGGTTGCTCGGCGTCGGGTCTCCGCCCTTGCCGAGCGCTCGGAGCAGGGGAGGCCGGACGGTGAAGAGCAACAGGACGGCGATCAGCCCGGCGACGAGGATCTGCAGCCACCAGGGCGCACCGAACAGACCGGCCAGCAGGCCGCCCGCACTGCCGATCGCCAGCATGAGGAAGGTCAGCTCGAGGGTCGTGACCTCGACCACGACGAACACGAGGAGCAGCCCGATCCAGATCAGCCACGCCCACTGGGTCACGACGTCCACGTCAGCCTCCTTCGCCTCGCGTGCGGTCGACTCGCTGTGTCGCCGACGCACCGTGTCCTCGACGGTATCAGGGGCGACCGACAGCCGGACGGGGACCGATAGTCTCGAGACGGTCCGTCGCGACCCGCCGTACGCCCCCACGACAGTCTGGAGCCCACCGTGTCCAACCCCCTCGCCGCAGGATCCCTCACCGGCAAGCGCGCCCTCGTCACCGGCTCGTCCCGGGGCATCGGCGCCGACACGGTCGGCTACCTCGCTGAGGCCGGCGCCCGCGTGGTCGTCAACTACCGCAACAAGGAGAAGCGCGCGCTCCAGCTCGTCGGCAAGATCGAGGCCGCGGGCGGCGAGGCGATCGCCGTCGGCGCCGACCTCACCGACGCCGAGAGCCTGGACGCCATGTTCGCGCAGGTCCGCGACGCGTTCGGCGGCCTCGACGTCCTCGTCATGAACGCCTCCGGCGGCATGGAGACGGGCATGGCCGAGGACTACGCGCTCAAGCTCAACCGCGACGCGCAGGTCGCCCTGCTCACGGCGGCCCTGCCGCTGATGGCGCCCGGCTCGCGCGTCGTCTTCGTCACGAGCCACCAGGCGCACTTCATCCGCACGACCGAGACGATGCCCGAGTACCTGCCCGTCGCCCTCAGCAAGCGCGCGGGGGAGGACGCCCTGCGCGAGATGCTGCCGCAGCTCGAGGCCGCCGGCGTCGAGTTCGTCGTCGTCTCGGGCGACATGATCGAGGGCACGATCACCGCGACGCTGCTCGAGCGCTCGAACCCGGGCGCGATCTCGTCGCGGAAGGAGAGCGCCGGCAAGCTGTACAACGTCGCCGAGTTCGCCGCCGAGGTGGCCTCGGCGGCGGTCGACCCGATCCCCGCCGACCACACGCGCTACGTGGGCGACACGAGCGACTTCGCCCCGCTGGTCTGAGACGGGGCACCTCGTGACCGAGCGCGTCGTCCGTCCGACCTCCCGCCTCCTCGTCCTCGACGAGGCGGACCGGATCTTGCTCATGATGACCAGGGCGCCCGACACGAGCGGCACCGCCCGCTGGGTGACGCCGGGCGGGGGAGTCGACCCGGGCGAGGACCACGTCGCCGCGGCGATCCGGGAGCTCCGTGAAGAGACCGGTCAGGTCGTCACCGATCCTGGTCCGGTCGTCCGGGTCGACGACTTCGAGGTCGAGTGGGACGACGCCGACCACACCCACGGCCATGCCGAGTGGTTCGTCGTGCGCCTGCCGCACTTCGAGGTGGCCGACGACGGGTGGACCGACGACGAGCGCGTCGACATCACCGAGTCGCGGTGGTGGACGCTCGACGAGCTCGAGTCCACCGCCGAGCCGGTCGAGCCGGCCGACCTGACGTCCCTGCTCCGCGACGTGCTCGCACGAGGCTGAGACGCCTCCGCTCGGACCCCGGCATGTACGCTGATAATGCACATTATGTCAGCTTGACGATCCGTACCCCTCCTCCCTGCTGCCCGACAGCCTCCCGGTGTTCAGTCGCCCCATGCCCGACGACGAGACCCCCGACGCCGCCCACCTCCGACCCGACGGCGTCGACGACGCGACGATCGCCGCCCTCGGCAAGCTCTCCGAGGCGCTCGAGGTCGTGGAGCACGCCCGAGGCCTGCTCTACGGCTTCCACCGGCTCACCGGCAAGGCAGACCTGGCGCTCGGGGAGGCGGTCGACCTGCTCCGCGAGGCCGGCCACGACGAGCACGCCGACGCCCTCGAGCGCGACCTGGTCGGGCGCAACGTCGTCGAGGGCCGCTGGACGTTCCAGATCGTCGAGGACTACGACGACACCTACTGGTCCGAGTTCCGGCGCAGCGAGAAGACCGTGCGCGACGCCCTCGCGGGCGGCAGACGGCACGTCTTCGAGTCCGAGATGAAGGAGGAGCGGCGCAGCCCCGGTCGGCGACACCACGAGGCGCGCCCCGCCGAGCAGCACGGCTCCCCCGGCGACGACTCCCGCTGACCGCACTGAGGCTCCTGGGAACTGCCCCCGGCGGGCCGAGGCCCGACCGGCCACCTGCCAGGATGGCGAGATGACCCCGCCACCCGTCGACCGGCCCCGCATCGAGGCGGCCGTCACCGAGATCCTCGCGGCGATCGGCGAGGACGACACGCGCGAAGGCCTCCGCGCGACGCCCCGACGCGTCGCCGAGGCGTACGCCGAGTTCTTCGCCGGCCTCGAGGTCGACGCCGCCGAGCTCGTCCGCTCGTCGGCCGTCGCCTCCGATCCCGAGAAGCTCGGCGAGCTGGTGGTGGTCCGCGGCATGGCGCTCCGGTCCGTCTGCGAGCACCACCTCCTGCCCTTCGTGGGCCAGGCGCACGTGGCCTACGTGCCGGGCGACCGGATCGTCGGCCTCGGCACCGTGCCTCGCGTCGTGGACGCCCTGGCCTCGCGGCCCCAGCTGCAGGAGCGCCTCGGCGAGGAGATCGCCGATGCCTTCGTCGCGGGCCTCTCCCCCGCCGGCGTCCTCGTCGTCCTCGACGCCGTGCACGGCTGCGTCACGACGCGCGGCCCGCGGCAGGTCGGCAGCTCGACGGTCACCGTCGCGAGCCGCGGAGCCCTCGCCGAGCCCTCTGCCCGGGCCGAGGCGATCGCCCTCATCACGGCGGGTGACGACCGTGCCTGAGACCTCGCTCCCGGTCTTCGTCGCTCCCCCGCTGCGCCTGCCGGTGCGCACGATCGGACGCCGTACCTTCGACTTCTCCCGCCAGGTGGCCGTGATGGCCGTCGTCAACCGCACCCCCGACTCCTTCTTCGACCAGGGCCGCACCTTCGCCCTCGACGCGGCCGTGCAGGCGGCCGTCGACGCCGCCGAGGCCGGGGCCGACTGGGTCGACATCGGGGGCGTCCCCTTCGCGCCGGGCCCCGAGCTCTCGGCGGCCGACGAGCTCGACCGGGTGCTGCCGGTCGTCAAGGCCCTCGCCGCCGTGTCCGACGTCGTCATCTCGGTCGACACGTTCCGGCCGGAGGTCGCCGCCGCGGTGATCGAGGCCGGCGCCGGGGTCGTCAACGACACCACCGGCCTGCACGACCCGCGACTCGCCGACGTCGTGGCCGACAGCGGTGCGACCCTGGTCGTCACGCACAGCCTCGCCGCCCCGCGGCGACCGCACCCGCGGCCGCACTACGACGACGTCGCCCGTGAGGTCACCGACCTGCTCGCGCGCCGCGTCGACGTCGCCCTCGCCCACGGCGTCCGGGAGGACCAGATCATCGTCGACCCCGGCCACGACCTCAACAAGACGACCGTGCACACCCTCGAGCTGACCCGCCGTCTCGGCGAGGTGGCCGCGCTCGGGCACCCCGTGCTCGCGGCCGTCTCGAACAAGGACTTCGTCGGCGAGTCACTCGACCGCGCCAAGCCCGACCGCCTCGCCGGCTCCCTGGCGGCCGCTGTCGCCAGCGTTTTCCTCGGCGCCCGCATCGTGCGGATGCACGACGCCCGCGCCTCCGTCGACGCCGCCCGCATGGTCGAGGCGATCCTCGGCTGGCGACGACCCGTGCACGCCGTGCACAACGTCTCGTGACCGGCTCGGACGGCTCGCGTCTCGTCCGCGTGGTCCCCGGCGGCCCCGAGGAGGCGCCCCTCACCGACGTGGACCTGCTGGCGACGCTCTCCCCCCGCGACCGCAGCCGCCCGTGCCTCCGCGTCAACTTCGTGACGACCCTCGACGGCGCCTCCACCTCGGACGGCGTGTCCGGCTCGCTCGGCGGGCCGGCCGACGGCCGGGTCTTCGACCTCCTGAGGCGCGTCGCCGACGTCGTCGTGGTCGGCGCCGGAACCGTCCGCGACGAGGGCTACGGCGCGATGCGGCTGAGCGAGGACGCGGCGACCTGGCGTGAGCAGGCCGGTCTCGCTCCGCAGCCGGTCTTCGCCCTCGTCTCGGGATCGCTCCGGCTCGACCCCGAGTCGACGGTCTTCACGGAGGCGCCGGTGCGGCCGCTCGTCCTGACCACCGACCGGGCCGACCCCGGAGCACGTCGCGCGCTCGAGCGCGTCGCGGACGTCGTGGCCTGCGGCGACGAGCGGGTCGACCCGCACCTCCTGCGCGACGCCCTGGTCGAGCGCGGACTGCCCCAGATGCACTGCGAGGGCGGCCCTCGTCTCTTCGGCGACCTGGTGCGGGCCGACGCCGTCGACGAGCTGTTCCTCACCCTCGCGCCGCTGCTCGAGGGCGGCCACGGCCTGCGAGTCAGCCAGGGTGCCGACGGCGACGACTCGAGCCCGCTGCGGCGCATGCGGCTCGCCCACGTGCTGCGCGACGGCGACGAGCTGCTCACCTGGTACGTGCGCGACCGGGCGCAGACCGCCTGACACGAGCAGGGGAACGGCACCGAGATCGGCTCCGCTCCCCCGCCCGACGTGCGTCGCGCCTTCTCGCGTCAGCCCTGTGGGGCCGCCACGCCCTCGCCGAACCCGCCCTCGATCAGCTCGACGAGGTCGTCGACCGCCTGCTGGGCGTCCGGCCCGGTGGCCATCAGCGACACGGTCGACCCGATGCCGAGCCCCAGGCCCATGATGCGGAGCAGGCTCTTCGCGTCGACGCCGTTCACCGTGACGTCGGCCTGGAACCGGGAGGCACGGGTCACCAGCTCCGCGGCCGGTCGGGCGTGCAGGCCCGACGCGTTCACGAGCACGGCGGAGCGCTCGACCGCGTCGCCGCCGCGCAGCTCGCGCTCGTCGGCGTGGGGGTCCGCGACGCCCGTCGCGC
>NZ_CAUPYL010000009.1:0-40144 GCF_963515265.1 uncultured Frigoribacterium sp. | reverse complement strand
GCGGGGGCGGCTTCGGCGGAGGCGGCGGCGGCGGGGGCGGCGGCGGACGTCGCTCCGGCGGCGGGCGCTTCTGACCCGGTCCGACGCCCGTGCCGGACGACGACCCAGACGACCACGACCACGACCACGACCACGACCACGACGAGACTTCCCGGCGGGCGCCGCCCGGCGGGACCCACGCACCACCCACGAGAGGACACCACCATGGCGAAGCAGTCCATCTTCGGCCGGATCGCACAGCTGACCCGCGCCAACATCAACGCCCTGCTCGACCAGGCGGAGGACCCTGCCCTGATGCTCGACCAGATGGTGCGCGACTACACCAACAGCATCGCCGAGGCCGAGTCGGCCGTGGCGCAGACCATCGGCAACCTCCGGCTGCTCGAGCAGGACCACGCGGAGGACGTCGCCGCGGCCGCCGACTGGGAGCGGAAGGCCCTGGCCGCGAGCAACAAGGCGGACCAGCTCCGCACCGCCGGCAACGCCGCCGACGCCGACAAGTTCGACGCGCTCGCGAAGGTCGCCCTCGGCAAGCAGATCTCGTCCGAGAAGGAGGCGAAGGACGCGGAGCCGACGATCGCCTCCCAGACCGTCGTCGTCGACAAGCTCAAGGCCGGGCTCACCGGGATGCGCTCGAAGCTGGACCAGCTGGACTCGAAGCGCAACGAGCTGATCGCCCGCTCGAAGACCGCGGCGGCCCAGTCGCAGGTCGCCGACGCCCTCGGCAGCATGGACGTCCTCGACCCGACGAGCGAGATCGGCCGCTTCGAGGACAAGGTCCGACGCGAGGAGGCCAAGGTGCTCGGCCAGCAGGAGCTCGCGGCGTCCAGCCTCGACGCGCAGTTCGAGGGCCTCGAGGACCTCGACCAGCAGACCGAGGTCGACGCTCGCCTCGCCGCCCTGAAGCTGGGCGCCCTCGACGCGTGACCACCGCCTCCGGCTCCCTCGCCCCGCCTCCCGCCGTGCACCGGCCGGACGGCGGGGCGTCGCGCGTCGTCGCCGTCGACGTCGCGCGGGGGCTGGCGGTGCTCGGCATGTTCGCCGCGCACATGTGGCCGCGGGCCGAGCTCGACGAGCGGGTCTTCGACGGCCGATCGGCGATCCTGTTCGCCACCCTCGCCGGCATCTCGCTGGGGCTCTCGTCGGGCGGCTCGCGCCCCACGCCACGAGGCGGCCGCGCCCCGGTCGTCGGCTCCGTGCTGATCCGGGCGGCGATCCTCGTGCTGCTCGGCCTCGTGCTGCAGGCCTGGAACGAGTACGTGCTCGTCATCCTCCCTTACTACGGCGTGATGTTCGCGCTGCTCGCCGTCGTCCTCTTCGCCCCGCGCCCCGTGCTGCTCGCGCTGGCCGCGGTCGTCACGGTCGGTGCCCCGTGGCTCGCCGACCAGGTGCCCGTGACGACCCTCGGCAGCCCTCTCGCGGGAGGGGTCGCGGGGCTCGCCCAGGACGCCCTGCTCGTCGGCTCGTACCCGGCGCTCGTGTGGCTGCCGTTCCTGCTGGTGGGCCTGGTCGCCGCGCGGAGCGACCTGCGGCGGCCGCGCACGGCGGTCGTCCTGCTGGTCGGGGGCGTCGTGGCGGCGGTCATCGGCTACGGGTCCCGGTGGCTGCCGGGCGCCTCCTCGTGGCCTGCCCTCGACCCGGCCGCTCACGAGGGCGCACCGGCGGAGATCGTCGGCTCGGGCGGCACGGCCCTCGCCGTCGTCGGCCTGCTGCTGCTCGCCACCCGGCCGGCCTGGGCGGCCGGACGAGCCGTCGCCACGGGCCTCTCGCCGCTCGCCGCCGTCGGGAGCCAGCCGCTCACCATCTACTCGGCGCACCTCGTGCTGACCGCTCCCCTCTTCACGCTCTACCGCCTCGACGGCGGACGCTACGGCCTGCCCCTCGGCTGGTTGGTGGCGGCCGTCGTCCTCACCATCGCCTGGGCCGTCCTCTGGCGCCGGTTCCTCGGCCGCGGGCCGCTCGAGCGCGTCGTGGCCCGGGTGAGCAGGCCCTGGGGATGAACGCGATCCGGCGCTCGGCGGACCGCCCTGTGCCAGACTCACGCGCATGAGGTTCGTCGTGGTCCCCCAGTGGCAGGGTTCTCCGTCGTCGAGGGCCATGCGGCTCGCCGAGGGGGCGTACGCCGTGCTCGGCGACCTGCCCGCGAAGTCGACCGCCCTGGTCGAGGTGCCGGTCGGCGCCGGCGACTCGCTCGGCACCCGCGTCCACAGGTTCTCGTCGGTCGTGGCCGTGGCCGCGTCGCTCCGCCGCGAGCTCGAGGCCGAGGCGTCGCCCGCCCTCGTCGTGGGCGGCGACTGCGGCGTCGAGTACGCCGCCGTGCAGCACGCCCTCGGACCCGACACGGCCGTCGTCTGGTTCGACGCCCACCCCGACCTGCACAGCCCCCGCACCAGCGAGAGCGGCGCCTTCAGCGGGATGGTCCTCCGGGCCCTCACCGGCGACGGCACGGACGAGCTCGGCGCCCTCGAGGCCGGCCCCGGCGCGAGGCGTCTCGAGCCAGGCCGGATCGTCCTGGCCGGGTGCCGCACCTACGACGACGCCGAGGACACCTGGGTCGAGAGCCGCCGCGTGCGCACGGTGTCGTCGCTCGACCTCACCCCGGAGGAGGTGGTCGAGGCGGTCGCCGCGACCGGCGCCACCGAGGTGTACGTGCACGTCGACCTCGACGTGCTCGACCCCGGCGTCGTCGACGGGCTGCTCGAGCCGGTGCCGTTCGGCCTCGACCCGGCCGTGCTGATCGCGACCATCACTGCCCTCAAGGAGCGCTTCCCGCTCGTCGGCGCTGGCCTGTGCTCGTTCGCCCCGGTCGACGCGGCCGCCGCGGCCGACGACATGGGCACGATCCTCCGCGTCGTCGGGGCACTGGCCCGATGAACGACGGCGCGGCGAGCGACGACGCGGTGGGCGACGACCGGCCGCGCGTCTCCGTCGAGCGCGACGGGCACGTGCTCGTCATCGGCCTCGATCGCCCCGAGAAGCGGAACGCGGCCGACCTGCGGATGCTCCGCGAGCTCTCGCTCGCCTACGGCCTGCTCGACCGCGATCCCGACCTGCGGGTCGGCCTCCTCGTCGGCCTCGGCGAGCACTTCACGGCGGGCCTCGACCTCGGCGACGTCGCCCCGGCGGTCGGCGAGGACGGGCTCGACGTGGTCCCCGAAGGCGGGCTGCACCCGTGGCAGGTCGAGGGGCGCCAGCTCACGAAGCCCGTGGTCGCCGCCGTGCAGGGCACCTGCCTCACGCTCGGGGTCGAGCTCGCCCTCGCGAGCGACGTCGTCGTGGCCGAGGTCGGCACCCGCTTCGGTCAAATCGAGGTGAGCCGCGCGATCCTGCCGTTCGGCGGGGCCACGATCCGGCTCCCCCGCCGGGTCGGCTGGGGCGACGCGATGCGCTGGATGCTCACCGGCGACCTGTTCGACGCCGAGGAGGCGCGGCGCATCGGGCTCGTGCAGGAGGTCGTCCCCGAGGGCGAGGCCCGCGCCCGCGGCCTCGAGCTCGCCCGCCGCATCGCCGCCCAGGCACCGCTGGCCGTGCAGGCGACGCTGGCGAACGCCCGGCTCGCGGTGCGCGAGGGCGACGCCGCCGCGGAGGCGAGGCTGCAGCCGGAGCTCGTGCGGCTCATGCAGTCCGGCGACGCGCGTCGAGGCATGGAGGCGTTCCTCTCGAGGACGACGGCCGAGTACGCAGGCGACTGACGCCTCCTCGGGTCGCCCCTCGGCACGGACGACGACGGGCCCGGACGCCGCATGCCCCGGGCACACGCAGGAGCCCGCCTCCCCCTGAGGGGGGGCGGGCTCGAGAACGAGGCGGATCGACCTACTTGAAGACGTCCTTGACGTCCTCGCCGACCTTCTTGGCGGACGCGCCAGCCTGGTCCTTCTGACCTTCGGCCTTGAGGCTGTCGTCGCCCTTGCGGTCTCCGATGGCCTCCTTCGCCTTGCCGGCGATGTCCTGAGCGGCGTTCTTGATCTTGTCGTCGAGTCCCATGGTGACCTCCTCGCTACAGGCGCTGTCTGCGCCGTTTCCAGCACCGTACGCCTCGGGCTCCCCCTCGTCACCACCTGTCACGCAGTACTCAGAAATCGTACAGCGACCGTTCATGTGCGCCCAGAGAACTCCCCCCGGCGCGTGACAGGCCCTCGGGACTACCGTCTGACCCATGACGACTTATGACCTCATCGTGATCGGAGCCGGCGCGGTCGGCGAGAACGTGGCGGACTACGCCACCCGCAGCGGGCTGGAGGTGGCCCTGGTGGAGGCCGAGCTGATCGGCGGCGAGTGCTCGTACTGGGCCTGCATGCCGTCGAAGGCGCTGCTGCGCTCCACCTCGGTGATCCGGGCCGCGAAGTCCGTGGGCGGCGCCGCCCAGGCCGTGACCGGCGACGTCGACGTCGCCGCGGTGCTGCGCCGACGCGACTCGTTCACGAGCGGCTGGGACGACTCGGGGCAGGCCGACTGGGTCGAGGGCGCGGGCATCGCCCTGCTGCGCGGCCACGCGACCATCACCGGCGTCAAGGAGGTGACGGTCGACGGCACGGTCCACACCGCCCGCCACGCCGTGGTCGCGGCCACCGGCTCCACCGCTCTGCTCCCCGACGTGCCCGGCCTGGCCGAGGCGCGTCCCTGGACGAGCCGCGAGGCGACCAGCGCGCAGACCGTGCCCCAGAGCCTCGTCATCGTCGGAGGCGGCGTCGTCGCCCTCGAGATGGCCACCGCGTACCAGGGCCTCGGCTCGACCGTGACGGTCATCGCCCGCAGCGGCCTGCTGGGCGGCCAGGAGCCCTTCGCCGGCGAGCTGGTCGGCAAGACACTGGGCGAGCGAGGCGTCGACGTGCGCGTCGGCTCGTCCCCCGCCTCCGTGCTCCGCACCGAGCACGACACCGTCGAGGTCACCCTCGACGACGGCAGCGTCGTGATCGCCGACGAGATCCTCGTCGCGACGGGTCGCGTGCCGCGCACCTCCGACCTCGGCCTCGAGAACGTCGGGATCGAGCCCGGTGACTGGCTGCAGGTCGACGACACGCTGCTCGTGCACGGCACCGACTGGCTCTACGGCGTCGGCGACGTGAACCACCGTGCACTGCTGACGCACCAGGGCAAGTACCAGGCCCGCGCCGCCGGCGAGGTCATCGCCGCCCGTGCCCTCGGCCGCGAGCTGAAGACCGAGCCGTGGGGTGCGCACGTCGCGACCGCGGACGACGCCGCCGTGCCCCAGGTGACGTTCACCGACCCCGAGGTCGCGAGCGTCGGCCTCACCGCGGACGCCGCCGAGAAGCGCGGCATCGACGTGAAGATCGTCGACTACGACCTCGCGGGCGTGGCCGGGTCGGCCCTGCACTCGGACGACTACGAGGGCCACGCCCGGATCGTCGTCGACGAGAGCCGCAAGGTCATCGTGGGCGCGACCTTCGTCGGGCCGGACGTCGCCGAGCTGCTCCAGGCCGCCACGATCGCCGTGGTCGGCGAGGTGCCGATCGACCGCCTGTGGCACGCCGTCCCCGCGTACCCGACGGTGAGCGAGATCTGGCTGCGCCTGCTCGACGCCTACGGGCGTCCGTGAGGAACCCCCTCCTCGACTCGCCGATCTCGCGCCTCGGCTGCGCCTGGGCGACCGCCGTCGGACTCGCCGTCGGCGTGCCGCTCAGCGTCGGTCGGGTGCGCGTCGTCGGCGACCTGATCGTCTGCCGGGGCCTCCCCCGCTGGGCGTTCAAGCGCGGGGGCACCTGCGTCGGACGGGTCTACCTGACCCGCGACAACGACGGGCCCCTCGTGCTGCAGCACGAGGCCGTCCACGTGAGGCAGTGGCAGAAGTACGGCATGCTGATGCCGTTCCTGTACTTCCTGGCCGGCAGCGACCCGCTGACGAACAGGTTCGAGATCGAGGCAGGCCTCGAGGAAGGCGGCTATCGATGACCCGCACCGTGATCATCACCGGAGCAAGCAGCGGCATCGGCCGGGAGGCGGCGATCGAGCTGGCCGCGGGAGGCGCGCAGGTGGCCGTGGTCGGCCGCAACGCCGAGCGCACCCGCGCCGTCGCCGACCAGGTCGGCGGTCGCGCCTTCCTGGCCGACTACGACCGTCTCGACGATGTCCGCCGTCTCGCGGACGAGCTGCTCGAGGCGTACCCGCGCATCGACGTGCTGGCCAACAACGCGGGCGGCCTCGTGAGCGAGCGCGGCCTCAGCCACGACGGGCACGAGCGCATCCTGCAGTCGAACCACCTGGCGCCGTTCCTGTTGACGCGACTCCTGCTGCCCCGGCTGCTCGAGAGCTCGGGCCGGGTCGTCTCGACGGCCAGCGTGGCCAACCTGTTCGGCAGCGTCCGGCTCGACGACCTGAACTGGGCGAAGCGGCCCTGGCTCGGCGGCTGGCGCCAGTACGGCACGAGCAAGATCGAGACGATCCTGTTCGTCCGCGAGCTCGCCCGGCGCACCGGCCTCGAGGCGTTCTCGTTCCACCCCGGCATCGTCAAGACGTCGTTCGGCTCGTCGTCGCCGATGTGGCGGATGGCGAACGTCCTCTCGAACGGCAACTACGGCATCTCGGCACACGCCGGCGCCGTGCCGCTGATCCAGCTGTCGGGCCCGAGCTCGGTGAGCGTCGAGAACGGCACCTACTTCGACCAGCTCAAGCCGCACGGCCGCCTGCACCGGCACGCGCAGGACGACCTGCTGGCCGAGGCGCTCTGGGACCGCACGAGCGAGATCGTCGGGGTCGACCCCAAGGTCTGAGCGGCGGCGCCGCGGCGTGGCCGAAGGGCGGGGACGGGCGCCGCCCGAGGGTCACATCTCGGCGCGCCCCAGCCGCCAGTAGCCCATGAAGGCGACCTGGCGGCGGTCGACGCCGACCTCGCTGACGAGAAACCGTCGCAGCGCCTTGATCGCGCCCGCCTCGCCCGCGAGCCAGGCGTAGAGCTCTCCCTGCAGGGCGGCGCCGTGCTGCGCCTCGCCCTGCGGGACGTCCCAGAGGATCTCGTGCTCGATGTCGACCTCCTCGAGGTCGACGCCGCGGTGCCACGCGGTCACGTAGCGGGCCGTCCAGGCTCGGACGGCGGTCTGCAGCGGAGCACCGTAGGCGGCGTCGGCGCGGGCGTCCGCTGCCGCGTCGGCGGCTGACGCCCCGCTGCCGGCGCGCGGCAACCAGTGCACGGTCACGCCCGACGGCGCGACCAACGGCAGCACGTCGTCCGCGGTCGGCACCTCGAGGAACACGCAGCCCCGGGCGTCGGCCGGCAGCGACTCGACGATGGACGAGATGGCGGGCACGGCGGTCTCGTCGCCGGCGATCATCACGGTCGAGGCGTGGCCGGGCGCCCACTCGACGCCGCTGCCGGTGACCCCGCTCGTCGCGTCGGGCCCGATGAGCATCGCCTCGTCGCCGACACGGGTGCGGGCCAGCCAGGACGCCGCGGCTCCCTGGTCGCCGTGGCTGACGAAGTCGACGTCGACCTCGCGGAGATCGGGCCGGACGGCGCGGGCCGTGTAGGTGCGGAAGGCGTTCTGCTCCTGGGCGGGGAGCGCCCGCCATGACGGCCACCAGTCGTCGGTCGGGAACGTGTCGTAGCCGGTGGCCTCGAGGGGCAGCACCAGCTTGATCCGCTGGTCGAGGCCGTCGACGCCGAAGTCGGCGAGGTCGTCGCCGGTGAAGGTCACGCGGACGAAGTGCGGGCTCAGGGCCCGCAGGGCCGCGACGCGCACCCGGTACGGGCGGTGGGCGGGCTTCGGGCGGGCCTCGGGCGGGGCCTCTGCGGTGATCGTCACCAGTTGAGCCTAAGGCATGCCTTACCTAAGTCGTCAGGAGCCGTCTCGACGTCGAACGACAGGTGTCGACCACGAGCCGAGGAGGCGCGCGCTCAGACGGCGGTCGCGCCCCGGTCGGAGGACACGCCCTGGTGGGGCGAGACCGTGTCGTGCAGGTCGCGGCGGAGGTCCCACGCGAAGCCCTCGGGGCCCCCGAGCCAGATGAGGTGCTCGGCCTCGGCCAGCGAGTCCGTGTCGACGTACATCTCGGCGAGCCATGCGCGGACGGCGCGCTCGAGCGCCTCGCCGGGTGCACAGGAGAGTCCGCTGCCGGGCGCACCCGAGCGACGGTCGCGGGCGAGCCAGGTGACCGTGACGCGGCCGGGCGACGGAAGCTCCTCGATCTGGGCCGCGGTGTCGACCTCGACGAAGACCTGGCCCCTCGCGCAGATCGGCAGCGCCGCGAGCATGGCGCGCAGGGTGGGGACCGAGGAGGCGTCGCCCGCGAAGAGGACGCGGATCGCGTCGTACGGGAGGGGCGGGTCGGCGAAGTCGAGGAACATGTCCGCCCAATGTAGGTGAGGCTTGCCTCATCCGCCACTCGACGGCCTGCGCTCGCGGCAGGTGCACAGGCACCGCCGCACGGGGCGCACGCGCGGCCCGGTCCCGGGCCGACCCCGGTGTAGTAGATTCTCTGACGTCCACGGGTCCGGCAGCGACCTGGGGGCGAGGGGCGGCGCGTCAGTCCGGCAGCGACGACGTGCCAGCCGTGGTCCGACGTCCACAAGCGACGACGGTCCTCCTTCGACCGGAGCGTGCAGGTCGCCACGAGCGACGGTGCACGCCGACCCGAACCGCTCCCGAAAGGCACCTCCACCGCCATGCGCCCCTCCCGCCTCCTCGTCCCCGTGGTCGCCGCCGCCGCCTCCCTCGCCCTGCTCGCCGGGTGCACCGCGGGCGGCTCCGACGCCCCGCGCGGCGGCTCCGACGCGACCGTGACCGTGGGCCTCGTGCTCGAGCCCTCCGACCTCGACGTCCGCACCACCTCCGGCATCGCCCTCGACCAGGTCCTGATCGACAACGTCTACCAGGGCCTCGTCGGCCGCACGCAGGACAACGAGATCGTCGACGTGCTGGCGAGCGAGCACACGATCAGCGCGGACGGCCTGACCTACACGTTCACGCTGCAGGACGGCGTGACGTTCCACGACGGCGCCGCGATGACCGCGGCCGACGTCGTGTGGTCGCTGCAGCAGGTCGCCGACGACGAGTCGCTCGCGGGCCACGCCGACCTCGCCTCGGTCGCCGACATCAGCTCCCCCGCCGACGACACCGTCGTGCTCACGCTGTCCCAGCCCGACTCGGCCCTGCTGTTCGCGCTGACCGGCCGTGCGGGGCTCGTGCTCGAGCAGGCGGCGACCAACGACCTCTCGACCACCGCCAACGGCACCGGGCCCTTCACCCTCGCCTCGTGGACCCAGGGAGACAACCTGCGCCTCGACCGGAACGCCGACTACTGGGGCGAGGCGGCCGGCGTCGCCGGGGTCGTGTTCCGGTACGTGACGGACGGCTCGGCCGCGATCAACGCGACCCTCTCGGGCGACCTGGACGTGCAGACGGCGGTCGACGCGACCCTCGCCTCCCAGCTCGACGGCGTCGACGGCATCACGGTCGAGAAGGGCCAGACGACCGACAAGTACACCCTCGCCTTCAACAACGCCGTCGCCCCCTTCACCGACCCGCGGGTGCGCCAGGCGATCCGGATGGCCGTCGACAACGACGCGCTGATCGCGGCCGTCGGCGGCTCGGCCGTCGACCAGGGCGGCCCGATCCCCGAGCTCGACCCCGGCTACGAGGACCTCACGGACGTCGACGCCTACGACCCCGACCAAGCGAAGCAGCTCCTGGTCGAGGCGGGCCACGCCGACGACCTCGACCTCACGCTCGAGTACGCGAACTTCTACCCCGCCGCGATCGGCGACGTGCTCACCACCCAGCTCGCCGACGTGGGCGTCACGCTGACGGTGCAGCAGGTGGACTTCACGACGTGGCTGAACGACGTGCTCGCGCCGCCCGCCGACGGCGGCACGCGCGACTTCCAGCTGAGCATGGTGAACCACGCCGAGACCCACGACTTCTCGAACTGGGCCGACCCGACCTACTACTGGGGCTACGACTCGGCTCCCGTCCAGCAGCTGTACGCCGAGTCGCTGGCCGCGACCGACCCCGAGGTCGCCGCCTCGAAGCTCGCCGAGGCCGCCCGGATCGTCTCGGAGGACGCCCCGGCCGAGTGGCTGTACACCGCCACGACGCTGACGGCCGTGCGCGACGGCGTGACGGGCTTCCCGACGTCGTCCACCAGCACCCGCCTCGACCTGTCCGCGCTGGCCGTCTCGGAGTGACCCGGTTCCTGCTCGGACGCACGGCCCTCTTCGCCCTGGGGCTCGTGGTCGCGAGCGTGCTGATCTTCGCGACGCTCCGCCTCCTGCCGGGCGACGTGGCGCAGGCGATCGCGGGCACGACGGGCTCGCCCGCCCAGGTCGCGGCGCTGCGCGAGCAGCTGGGCCTCGACCGGCCGATCGTCGCGCAGTACCTCGACTGGGCCGCCGGCCTGCTGCGCCTCGACCTCGGCGAGTCGCTCGTGACGGGCAGCCCCGTCGCCGGCGAGATCGCGGAGAAGCTCGGCGTGACCCTGCCGCTGGCGGGGCTCTCGCTGGTCTTCGGGCTCCTGATCGGAGTGCCCGCCGGCGTCTGGGCCGCCGCCCGGCACCGCCGACCCGTCGGCCTCGTCGTCGGCGTCGGCTCGCAGCTGCTCGCCGCGGTGCCGGCCGTGTGGCTCGGCATGCTCCTCATCGCCCTGTTCGCGGTGACGCTCGGCTGGCTGCCCACCCAGGGCTGGCCCCTCGACGGCTGGCAGGACCCCGGGCGGGCGCTCCGCTCGCTCGTGCTGCCTGCTCTCACGATCGGCATCATCGAGGGTGCGGTGCTGCTGCGCTTCACCCGGTCGGCCGCGATCGGCGCGCTCGACCAGGACTACGTCCGCGCCGCCGCGGCCAAGGGCATGACGCTCGACCGCGCGCTGCTCCGGCACGGCCTGCCGAACGTGATGCTCAGCGTCGTCAGCGTGCTCGGCCTGCAGGTCGTCGGTCTCGTGGTGGGCGCCGTCGTCGTCGAGCAGCTCTTCACGCTGCCCGGTCTCGGACGGATGCTCGTCACCGACGTCGGCCGCCGCGACCTCACCAAGGTCCAGGGCGAGCTGATGACGCTCACCGCGATCGTCCTGTTCGTCGGGCTGCTCGTCGACGTCGCGCACCGTCGGCTCGACCCCCGGCTGCGCGAGGTCGAGCGATGAGGCGCGGCTCGTTCGTGCGCGCCCTGCTGCGCCGACCCCAGGGCGCGGCAGCCGTCGCCTGGCTCTCGCTCGTCGCCCTCGCCGCGGCGGTCAGCCGGGTCTGGACCCCGAACGACCCGTTCCGCACGGATCCCTACTCGGCCTGGCTGCCCCCGTCGGGGACGCACCTGTTCGGCACCGACGCCGTCGGCCGCGACATCGCCAGCTACGTGATGGCCGCGAGCGGCACCACCGTGGTCGTCGCCGTCTCGGCCGGCCTCCTCGCGCTCGTCGTCGGGCTCGGCCTGGCCGCCCTCGGCTCGCTGACCGCCCGCATCGTGCGCGAGTCGGTCGCCGTGCTGATCGACGTGCTCGTCGCGTTCCCCACCATCCTCGTCGCGATGGCCCTCGCCGCGGCGTTCGGCGGGTCGCTCGGGGTCGTCGTGGTCGCCGCCGGCCTCGGCTACGGGGTGACGATCGCCCGCGTCTCCCGCAGCGAGATCCGCCGGGTCGCCCGGGAGGACTACGTCACCGCCGCCCGCGCGTCGGGCGCCGGGACCGCGACGGTGCTGCTGCGGCACGTGCTGCCGAACATCGCCCCGGTGTTCGTCGTGCAGCTGTCGCTCGCGATGGCGACGTCGATCCTCGCGGAGGCGGGCCTGTCGTTCCTCGGCTACGGGGCGTCGGCCGAGACGGCCTCGTGGGGGCGCCTCCTCGCCGACCTGCAGAAGTTCCTCGGCGTGCACCCGTGGACGATCGTCTGGCCCGGGCTCGCGATCACGCTGACCGTGCTGGCGCTCAACCTGCTGGGCGACGCGGTGCGCGACGCCGCCGACCCGCGGCTCCGCAGCGGCGGGCGACGTGCCGCCCTGTCCGTGGACCCCGGCGCCCCGGCCGCCCCCACGGCCGCGCCTGCCGCTGCCGACTCCCCCGCCGCCTCCCCCGGAGTGACCTCGTGAGCCTCGACGTCGACGACCTGACCGTGACGATCGACGGGCACCGCGTCGTCGACGGCGTCTCGCTGCACCTCGCGGACGGCGCCCGGCTCGGCCTGATCGGCGAGTCCGGCTCGGGCAAGTCGATGACGACGCTCGCCGTCCTCGGCCTGCTGCCGCCGCAGGCCGTCGTGACGGGCAGCATCCGCCTCGACGGCCGGGAGCTCGTCGGCCTCTCCGACCGGCGGCTCGCCCCGTTGCGGGGAGCGACGATCGCCGCCGTGTTCCAGGACCCGCGCACGGCCCTCGACCCCGTCATGACCATCGGGCGTCAGGTGGCCGAGCCGCTGCGCCTGCACGGCCGCGTGTCGCGGACCGACGCGCGCCGCCGTGCCGTCGAGGCCCTGGCCGAGGTCGGGCTCGACGAGTCGGTCGCCGACTCGTGGCCGCACCAGCTGTCGGGCGGTCAGCGCCAGCGCGCCGTCATCGCGACGGCGCTCATCGCGCGTCCGGCCGTGCTGCTCGCCGACGAGCCGACGACCGCGCTCGACGTGACGACCCAGGCCGAGGTGCTCGCGCTGTTCCGCCGGCTGGTCGACGAGCGCGGCGCCTCGCTCCTGTTCGTGACCCACGACCTCGCGGTGCTGGCACAGGTCGCCGAGGAGGCGGCGGTGCTGTCCCGGGGACGCGTGGTCGAGAGCGGGCCGGTCGCCCGCCTCCTCCGCTCGCCTGCTCACCCCGTGACGCGCGGCCTGGTCGAGGCGACGCGCGCGACGACCTGGAGGGCACCGTGACCGACTCGCTCGCACAGCACGACGACGGCGGAGCCGACACGGGACCCGACGCCGGCGCCGGGCCGCTGCTCCGCGGCCGCGGGCTCTCGCGCACCTTCACGCTGCCCCGCCGGTCGCCGTTCCAGCCCGGACCCGTGCGGCACGCCCTCGACGAGGCCGACCTCGACGTCGGGCGGGGCGAGAGCGTCGCGCTGATCGGCGAGTCCGGCTCGGGCAAGTCGACCCTGGTGCGCCTCCTGCTCGCGCTCGACCGGCCGACGGCCGGCACGGTGACCTTCGACGGGCGGGACGTGCGGCCCGACCGCGCGTCGCGCCTCCGCTGGCTGCGCCGCCGCACGGGCGTCGTGCTGCAGGACCCGTACAGCTCGCTCGACCCGCGCATGCGGATCGGCGACGTCGTGGCCGAGCCGCTGCGCCTCCTGCACGTGCCGGGCGACCACGAGCGCATGGTCGCCGACGTGCTCGACCGTGTCGGGCTCGACCCCCGGGGCGTCGACCTGTGGCCGCACGAGCTGAGCGGCGGCCAGCGACAGCGCGTCGCCCTCGCTCGCGCCGTGGTGCACGGGCCCGACCTGCTCGTCGGCGACGAGCCGATGAGCGCGCTCGACGTGACCGTGCGCGCGCAGATCCTCGCCCTGCTGGCCGAGCTGCGCGACGACCTCGGGCTGTCGCTGCTCATCGTCTCGCACGACGTCGGACTCGTGCAGCACCTGAGCGACCGGGTGGCCGTGCTGCAGGGCGGCCGGATCGTCGAGCAGGGCGCCACCGCCGACGTGCTCGGGCGGCCGCAGCACGACTACACGAGGCGGCTCATCGCGTCGGTGCCGACCCTCGACGGGCCCTGACGGCGCGCCTCACCAGCAGTCGGGGTGCCGCCGCTGCCAGCGCAGCCGGCGCTCGAGCTGCGCGCCGATCGCGAGCAGCACGTCCTCGCGACCCGGTCGGCCGATCAGCTGGACCCCCGCGGGCAGCCCGTCGACCTCGGCCACCGGCAGCGTGATCGCCGGCAGGCCCGCGACGTTGACGAACGAGGTGAACGGCGACACGAGGCACTGCTGCTCGAACGCCCGCTCGGGGTCGTCGGCGTCGTGCCAGCCGAGGGCCGGCGGCAGCAGGGCGAGCGACGGCGTCAGCACGGCGTCGAAGCGGTCGAAGGCCGTGATGACGCTCTGCTCGTAGGCGCTGAGGCCGGCGAGGGCGGCGCCCAGCTCGCGGGCGCCGACCTCGCGGCCCCGGCGGACGAGCCACGCCGTCATCGGCTCGAGCAGGGCGAAGTCGGCGTCGGTCTCGGCCGGGATGCCCGCCGCGCCGGCCTGCCAGATCGTCCGGAACAGGGCCGCGTAGTCCGGGGACCCCGGGCCCGAGTCGGGCAGCGACGCGTCGTCCACGCCGTGCCCCAGCACGTCGAGCTGGTCGGCGGTGTCGCGCAGCACCCCGAGGAGGCGCGGGTCGACCCGGACGTCGTACGCGTCGTCCCACGGGCTGGCCGTCAGCACCCCGAGCTGGAACCGTCCCTCGCCGCGGACGGCGGTCCCGAGCCACGCCCCGTCGGGCGAGCCGGGCGCCCGCAGGGCGAAGTGGTCGCGCGGTGCCCGGCCGTCGGGCGAGACCATGGCGTCGAGCAGCATCGCGGCGTCGGCGACGGTGCGGGCGATCGGGCCGCCGACGGCGAGGCCGCCGAGGCTCGTGATGCCCGACTGGGCCGGCACCCGGCCGCGGGAGGGCTTGAGGCCGACGAGCCCGGTCATGGCGGCAGGGATGCGGATCGAGCCGCCACCGTCCGAGCCGGGGGCGAACGGCAGCAGGCCGGCGGCCACCGCAGCCGCCGCTCCCCCGCTCGAGCCGCCCGCGCCGAGGTCGCGCCGCCAGGGGTTGCGCGTGACGGGACCGACGACGGGCTCCGTGTAGCCGGTGAGGCCGAACTCGGGCGTCGCCGTCTTGCCGAGGCTGACCGCGCCGGCCTCGCCCAGCACCGCGGAGATCTCCGAGTCCTGCTCGGCGACGCGCCCGCGGGAGAGCCGCGAGCCGAGACCGGTCGGCAGGCCGGCGCGGTCGGTGAGGTCCTTGTCGGCCAGGGGCAGGCCCCACAGCGGGGCGGTGCTGCGCCCGGCGCGCCCGAGCTCGTCGGCCCGGTCCCGTGCGGCGTCGGCCCCGACCGCGACGAACGCGCCGATTCCGTCGTCTGCGGCGCCGCCGTCGCCGCCGGATCCGGAGTCGAGCCGCTCGATGCGAGCCAGGTAGTGGTCGGTCAACTCACGGGGCGTGACCTCGCCGCGGCGGAGCCAGTCCCACTGCTCCTGGGCGCTGAGGTGGTGGAGTTCGAACACGCACCCGAGCCTAGGCGCAGGGCGCTCGGCCCTCAGGCGCGCGGCGCGGAGTCGCGACGGCGACGCTTCTTCAGCGACTTCTGCATCGTGACCGTGCCGAGCCAGCGGCCGAACTTGAAGCCGACCCGGCCCATCCGGCCCACCTCGACGAAGCCGAGCCGGGCGTGCAGGGCGATCGAGGCGTCAGCCTTGGCGTCGGCGATGACCGCGATCATCTCGCGGATGCCGGCCTCCCTGCAGGCCTCGACCAGCGCCTCCAGCAGGGCCCGGCCGAGGCCACGGCCGGTCGCCGCCGCCCGGAGGAAGATCGACGTCTCGACCGTGTACCGGTACGCGGCCTTGCCGCCCCACGGCGTCGCGTGGGCGTAGCCCAGCACCTCGCCGACCGGGCTGACCGCCACGAGGAACGGCATGCCCAGCCTCTGGCCGACGGCCGCCTTGCGCCGCCACTCGGCCAGGGTCGTCGCCTTCTCGTCGAAGGTCACGCTCGAGTTCGCGACGTAGTGGGAGTGGATCTCGCGGACGTACGGCAGGTCGGCGGACTCGAGCGGCCTGATCTCGTACGAGAACTCGGGCTCAGGAGTCGGCGCAGGACGGAGCTGGCGCGGCAGCTGCCGCCTCTGCTGGTATTCCTCCTCGAGCACGTCCCCACTCTGGCACGCCGCGGCCTCCTCATTCAGGAAGATCGGTCCTGGATCGCGCGACGGGGGGAACGCGAGTCCTGGGCCATGCACGTCGCAGGACTCGCGGCCCGAGGGTTCCTGAACCGCGCCGGCAAGCTCAGGGCTGGTCGGGCAGGCGCCAGTCGACGGGCGTGCCGCCCTGCTGCACGAGCAGCTCGTCGACCCGGCTGAACGGCCGCGACCCGAAGAAGCCGCGCGACGCCGAGAGCGGGCTCGGGTGGGCGGACTGCACGGTCGGCACCTCGCGGAGCATCGGCACCAGGGAGGCTGCGTCACGCCCCCAGAGCAGGCCCACGAGCGGTCCGCCGCGGGCCGCGAGCACCTCGACGGCGCGCTGGGTCACGGGCTCCCAGCCCTTGCCGCGGTGCGAACCAGCCTCGCCGGGACGCACCGTCAGCACGCGGTTGAGCAGCATGACCCCGTTGCGCTGCCACGAGGTGAGATCGCCGTGCGCGACGGGCGGGTGGCCGAGGTCGTCCTGCAGCTCACGGTAGATGTTCGCGAGGCTGCGCGGCACGGGCCGGACGTCGGGCGCAGTGGCGAACGAGAGCCCGATCGGGTGGCCGGGCGTCGGGTAGGGATCCTGGCCGACGACGAGCACCTTCACCTCGTCGAGCGGCGTCGTGAAGACGCGGAGCACGGCCTCGCCGGCGGGCAGGTAGCCGCGACCGGCGCGCACCTCGGCGCGGAGGTACTCGCCCATGTCGGCGACGAGCGGCGCGACGGGCGCGAGCGCCTCGGCCCAGCTCGGGTGCACCAGGTCGGCGAGCGGGCGCGCGATCACTCCGCGCCCAGCGAGCCGACGGAGACGCCGACGACGTCGCCCTGCTCGTCGACCTGCGGCTCGACGCGCCAGACGCTTCCGCGGCCGAGCACGGTCAGGGCGCCCTCCCCGACGACGAGGGCGGTGTGCTCGTCGATCGCGACGCCTCCTCGGACCATGCCGGCCTCGGTCGCGGCGACCAGGCGCGTGAGCGTGCCCCACTGGGCGGCGTGCACGTCGACGGCGAGGTCGACGAGGCCGAGGCCCTCGCCGAGCTCGACCTCGTCGAGGTCCTCCGCGGCGTCCTGCGGGCAGACGGGGACGTCGCCGATCAGCCAGCCGCCGAGCAGGGCCCGGTCGGCGGCGATGGCGGCACCGGCCGAGAACCCGACGTAGGGCAGGCCGTCGCTGACGAGGAGGCGCACCTGGTCGACCAGCGGAGCCACGGCCTCGAGGTAGGCCGGCGTCAGCCCGGCGCCGACGACGAGGCCGTCGACGTCGCTGAGCACCCGGGTGTCGAAGACGTCGCCGGCCTCGACGACGGTCGTGACGACCTCGCAGCGGCCGCCCGACGCGATGAGGGCGGGGAAACCGGTGCGCCACTCCTCAGAGGGCGAGTCGTCGGCCACGACGACGAGGACGCCGACACGGGGGACGTCGCGCCCGACCGCGCGGCCGCGGACCGCCGCCTCGGCGACGAAGAGGTCGTACAGCCCGGGCTCGTCGGGCGCCCAGCCGCCGCCCACCAGGTGGATGCTCACGAGGCGTCCCCCTGTCCGGCGTCGCGGGTCACGGGAGGCAGGGCGCTCCAGGGGAAGGTGATCCACTGGGAGGTGCGCTTCCAGGTGAAGTCGGGCTCGAGGATGGTCTGCGGCTTGCTGTAGAGGCACACGGTGCGCACCTCGGAGGCGACCTCGGCGAGCAGGTCGCGGACGAGGGCGAGGGTGCGGCCGGAGTCGGAGACGTCGTCGACGACGAGCACCCGCTTGCCGGCCAGCGCCGGGGCGTCGAGGGTCGGCGGCAGCAGGACGGGCTCGGGCAGGCGCTCGTCGACGCCGGTGTAGAACTCGACGTTGATCGACCCGCACATCTTCGTGTCGAGGGCGTACGAGATCGCGCCTGCGAGCACGAGCCCGCCGCGCGCCACGGCGACGATCACGTCGGGCGTGAAGTCAGCGGCCACGACGTCGCGGGCGAGGTGCCGGGCGGCCTCGCCGAACTCGAGCCAGCCGAGGACCTCGCGCTCGCCCGAGGCGGCGGACGCAGACCCGGATCCGGAGGACGCGGGTGCAGCCGCGTCGGGGTCGCCGGCCACGTCGTCCTCCACCACGACGGAGGCCGCTCCGGCCGACGAGGGGTCGAGGTCGGACGGGGCGTCGGGTGAGGAGACCATCCCGCAACCGTACCGGGCCGGGCCGGACTCGGCGACGCCCGTCGCGCGTCGGGACTCGGGCGCCTGAGGAGCCCCGGCGAGCCGATCCGCGTCGTGCGACGTCGCCTGCGGGCTGGTGAGCTCTAGGATCAGCCTCATGAGCGACTCCTCCCCCTCACTGCCCTCCGTCGACCTCACTGCGGCAGCGCTCACCGACGAGCAAGGATCCCTCGCCGACGCCGCTCGCGAGGAGGTCCAGGCGTTCCTGGCCAGCCCTTCCGAGGACATCCACGACGCGGCCGCGGCCGCCGTCTCCGCCCTGGAGGACGCCGTCGACGCCCATGTCCCCGTCGCGGACCTCTCGGCGGCACTCGACGCCAGCCCGGAAGCCGTCCAGGCGATCATCGACCACGACATCGATCTCGAGGCCCTGCACCCCGACAACAACGTCGACTGACCACGACGCGTCAGCCTCTGGCAGCCCCGCGAAGGGACCGGTCCGCAACGGGTCGGCGTCCGCGCCCCGTCATCGGCCGGGCACCTCCCACCGCCCGCCGGGAGGCGCGAACACCGTGTCGACCCCGTCCGACCAGAGCAGCGAGTCGGGTGCGCGGTCGGTGACCCCGGGCAGCCCCGAGTCTGCGACGAGCTCGTCGTCGAGGTCGACCAGCTCGGCGCGGCGCAGCGGCCACGACGCGTGCTCGTTCGGCCAGTAGCGGGTGCGTCCGCCGCGGGCCACGTGCATTCCCCACCGGCCGGTGAGGAAGTCCGCGAGGGGGTCGCCGACCACCTCGTCGGCGAGCGGGCGGACGGAGAGGCGGCTGGACGGCCGCGCTCCGGGACCGTGGCGGCGGGACACGTACTCGACGACGCCTCCTCGGTCTCGTCTCGACATCGACGCCCAGCGGTAGGGCAGGCCGAGACCGGCCTGCGCGCCCAGCACCGGCAGCAGCTTCTGCGCCTCGAGGGTGCGGAACACGACGCCCCGGCGACCGAGGTCGTCGACCGAGTACAGCCGCACGTTCGTCTCGAGGAACGAGCCCGACCACGGCACGGCGGGCAGCGGCCCGAACGCGCTGCCCGAGAGACGGAACGGGATGAGCCCGACCCACGTCGAGCCGTCGTGCACGTCGGGCCGGGTGCCCGGCGGCAGCAGCGGCGCGACCCGCTCGGGCTCCACCCTCCAGTGCGCGAACGCCAGGCCGCCCCAGTGCTGACGCACGAAGGGGCGACGGAGCAGAGGAGGCGCGGTGGCGGACACCGGTGAGGCGTCGCGCGGGGAGGCGGTCATGACGCCACCGTAGACAGCCCTCCGCCGCCCTGTCACAGCCTCGGCCGTCCGTGGCTAGCCTGGTGCGCGACCACCCCCGCTCGTCGCTCTCGACGCCCGTCCCCCAGGAGGCTGCCCGTGCCCCACGGTCCCGGCCAGCGCCGCCGCGCCGAGCGGTCCGCCCTCGAGCGGTCGGTCGACGAGGGGCTCCTGATCGTCCGCTCGGCCCTCGTGGTCTCGGCGACCAACCACGTCATCCGGCGAGCGCTGCAGGAGGCGCTGCCCTTCGACGAGGCCGTCGCCACCCAGGTCGTCCGCGACGACATGGCCCGCCTGGCCGAGCAGCAGCTCGCCGGGGCCGCCCGCGTGCGCCGCCTGCGCCGCCAGACCGGCCGCGCCTACGGCCAGTCGCGGCACCAGTTCGACTACCGCACCGACGACGCCGGCGCGCTCAAGCTCCGCGAGGCGACCGCCAAGGCGCTCGCCGCCGAGCTGACCAGGAGGCGCGACGACGACGCGTTCGTCGGCGGGGTCGTCGAGGCGGCCAGGTCGCGCGCCTGGGACGACGTCGGCAGCACCGTGGTCGACCGGCTCGGCTGGGCCGCGTCGCCCGCGCCGGACTACGACGACGGGCGGGACGAGCGCATCCGCGGGCTCGTCGAGGGCGACCTGGCCGACCTGCTGCGCGCGGCCGGTCGCGAGGACGACGCCGACCCGGTTCTCGACCGCGACGTGGGCACCGGCCCCGAGACGGGTGCGGGCGCCGGCCTCAGTCGCGGCTGACCCGTAGCGGTCCCTTCGCGATCTTGTACGGGGCGGCCTGGGCGACCGGCTTGATCGTCACGAGGTCGAGGTTCACGTGCGCCGGCAGCTCGACCGAGTGCACGATCGCCTCCGCGACGTCCTCGGCGACGAGCGGCGCCTCCACCGCCGAGTAGACGGCGTCGGCCCGCGCCTGGTCGCCGCCGAAGCGGACCAGCGAGAACTCCTCCGTGTGCACCATCCCCGGCGCGATCTCCACCACCCGGATCGGCTCCCCCGCGAGCTCGAGGCGGAGGACCGCGACGAGCGCGTGCTCGGCGAACTTCGACGCGTTGTACCCGCCGCCGCCCTCGTACGCGACGTGGCCCGCGATGGAGGTGACCGTCACGACGTCGGCGCCGCCCGCCTCCTCGGCGCCTCGCCGCAGCGCGGGCAGCAGCGCCGACACGGCGCGCTTCGTGCCGAGCACGTTGACCTCGAACATGCGTCGCCAGTCGTCGACCGAGCCGTGCTCGACCGAGTCGAGGCCGAAGGCGCCGCCGGCGTTGTTGACGAGCACGTGGAGCGGGCCGGTCTCGTCGACGTGCGCGCGCAGGGCCGCGACGTCGTCGTCGCTCGTGACGTCGGCCCGGAACCAGCTCGCCCCGGTCTCGTCGGCGAGCGCCCGGAGGCGGTCCTCGCGTCGGGCGACCGCGAGCACGTCCCAGCCCCGTGCCCGGAACAGCCGGACCGTCGCCGCGCCGATGCCCGAGCTCGCTCCCGTGACCAGTGCCCGCTTCGCCATGTGCCGTCCTCTTCGTTCGTTCGTTCGTTCTCGTCCGTGGTGACCGTCGCGTGCTGCCTGCGGCCGCCGCCCACGCTAGCGCGGCGGGCCGACGTCGCCCGTTACGCCCCGAGTCCCCCGTCGTGGACACCCGCCCCGCGCCTCCGTACCGTGGCTCGCACCCGCACCACCCCCGACCCGGACGAGGAGCACACCGTGAGCGCAGAGACGCCCGACTGGAAGTTCGAGACCCAGCAGATCCACGCCGGGGCACGACCCGACCCGACGACCCACGCCAGGGCGACGCCGATCTACAAGACGACCTCGTACGTGTTCCGCGACTCGCAGCACGCGCAGGACCTCTTCGCCCTCGCCGAGAACGGCAACATCTACTCGCGCATCATGAACCCCACCCACGACGTCGTCGAGCAGCGCATCGCGGCGCTCGAGGGCGGCGTCGGCGCGCTGCTCGTGGCGTCCGGCCAGGCAGCGTCGACCTTCGCGGTGCTCAACCTCGCCGAGGCAGGCGACCACATCGTCTCGTCGTCGTCGATCTACGGCGGCACGTACAACCTGTTCCGCTACACGCTCACCAAGCTCGGCATCGAGACCACCTTCGTCGAGGACCAGGACGACGCCGACGAGTGGCGCCGAGCCGTCCGCCCGAACACGAAGCTCTTCTTCGCCGAGACGATCGGCAACCCGAAGATCAACGTCCTCGACATCGAGAAGGTCGCGGGCGTCGCGCACGCCGAGGGCGTGCCCCTGATCGTCGACAACACCATCGCGACCCCGTACCTGATCCGTCCGATCGAGCACGGGGCCGACATCGTGGTGCACTCGGCCACGAAGTTCCTCGGCGGGCACGGAACCGTGATCGGCGGCTTCATCGTCGACGGCGGGCGGTTCCCGTGGAGCGCGAACGCCGAGCGCTTCCCCGGGCTCACCCAGCCCGACCCGTCGTACCACGGCGCCGTCTACACGCAGGCGGTGGGCGACGCCCTCGCCTACGTCATCAAGGCCCGCGTCCAGCTGCTCCGCGACCTGGGCGCCTCGAACAGCGCCGACAGCGCCTTCTCGCTGATCCAGGGCATCGAGACGCTGAGCCTCCGCATCGAGCGCCACGTCCAGAACGCCCAGGAGATCGCCGAGTGGCTCGACGCCCGGGACGACGTCGCCGCGGTCTGGTACGCCGGGCTGCCGACAAGCCCCTGGTACGCCGCCGCCAACAAGTACGCGCCGCGAGGGGTCGGCGCCGTGCTGTCGTTCGAGCTCAAGGGCGGCGTGGACGCCGGCCGGGCCCTCGTCGACGGGCTGCGCCTCTTCAGCCACCTCGCGAACATCGGCGACGTGCGGAGCCTCGTCATCCACCCTGCCTCGACGACGCACTCGCAGCTGACCCCCGAGCAGCAGCTCACGACGGGCGTGACCCCCGGGCTCGTCCGGCTCTCGGTCGGCCTCGAGAACGTGGACGACCTGAAGGCCGACCTCGAGGCCGGCTTCGCGGCCGCCCGCGCCGTCACGCAGGAGGCGCTGCGCACCTCCTGAGGTCGCACCGGGGAGGCGCGGCGGACGTAACAATCAGGCCGCGCCTCCTCGGGTCGAGCAGGATGGCAGCACATGGACTGGCAGAGCACCCCCGAGGACACCGTCCCGTCGAGCGTCGTGAGCGAGCGCACCCGCCTCGCGATGCTGGCCCGCCCGCCCGTCACCGGCGCGTGGCGCGACGGGGACGACCCGGGAGACCGCTCGTTCACGGCACTCGACCGGCTCGACCTCGAGAGCGGCACGGCCCTCGACCGCGTGCGCATCGCCTACGAGACCTGGGGCGAGCTCTCCCCCGCGCGCGACAACGCCGTGCTGCTGCTGCACGCACTGACGGGCGACAGCCACGTCGTCGGCCGGGCCGGCCCCGGCCACCGGACCGCGGGGTGGTGGGGCGGCGTCGTCGGCCCGGGTCTCGCCGTCGACACCGACCGCTGGTTCGTCGTCGCCCCCAACATGCTCGGCGGCTGCCAGGGCAGCACCGGCCCCTCGTCGTTCGGCCCCGACGCCGTCGAGTGGGGCTCGCGCTTCCCGCACCTGACGATCCGCGACCAGGTCGCCGCCCAGGCGGCCTTCTCGGACGAGCTCGGCATCGAGCGGTGGGCCGCCGTCGTCGGCGGCTCGATGGGCGGCATGCACGCCCTCGAGTGGGGCGTGACGTACCCCGACCGGGTCGAGCGGCTCGCCGTGCTGGCGGCCCCGCCCCTGGCGAGCGCCGACCAGATCGCCCTCAACACGGTCCAGACCGAGGCGATCCGGATGGACGCGGCCTTCGCGGGCGGCGACTTCTACGACGCCGTCGACGGCGAGGGTCCCTGGCGCGGCCTGGCCCTCGCCCGCCGCATGGCCCTGCTCAACTACCGGTCGCCGGAGGAGCTCGCGGCCCGCTTCGGGCGCGCCTGGCAGAGCGACATCTCGCCCCTGGGCGGCCCCGGCCGGTTCCAGGTCGAGAGCTGGCTCGACTTCCACGGCGCGAAGTTCACGCGCCGCTTCGACGCCGGCAGCTACGTCGCTCTGCTGGGGGCGATGAACTCGCACGACGTCGGCCGAGACCGAGGCGGCGTCGAGGAGGCGCTCGCACGGGTCACGGCGCGCACGCTCGTGCTCGGGGTCGACAGCGACCGGCTCTTCCCCGCCCGTGACCAGCAGGCGATCGCCCGGCACCTGCCGAACGGCCTCGACGGCGGCGAGGCCGTCGTGATCACCAGCGAGTACGGGCACGACGGCTTCCTCATCGAGGACGACGCGGTCGGCCACCACCTCCGGCGCCTGCTGGCCAGCTGACCCGGCTCCCCGCACGGTCGAGGCGTCCCCTGGTCGGTCCCCCGAACGGCCGACACGTCCCCCGTTCCGCGCCTGCCCGCGACACGAGCGATCCGCGCGTCCTCGGCGCGTCGCGCACGCCCGTGGGCCTCACAGGGCCTGCACATGTGGAAACATGAGGGGTCGCTGTCACCCGACAGACACGCATCACGTCGTCCGTACCCGTTGGATCACCATGGACATATTCGCCCAGGAACGCGATCGGCTCCTGAGCTCCACCACGCGCACCCTGGGCATCGCCTGCGCCGGGGTGTCGCTCGTGGCCCTGGCCTTCCCGGGCGTGACCGAGCCGGCTCACCTCGCCCTCGTGGCCGTGCTCGTGGCCGCTCTCGTCGCGGCCCTGGTCGTCGTCGGCCGGTCGGGCTCGCGCTGGGCCGTGCTCGGCGGCATGGCCGCCGGCCTCGCCGCCACGGTCGTGGCCCTGCTCCCGTTCGGGGCACCCGCCGACGCCGCCGTCGCGACGGCGGTCATCCCCCTCGCAGGAGGCGCCAACGCGTCGTTCGCGTTCGTCCTGTCCACGAGTCGCATCCGCGTCGTCACCGCCGTCGTCGCGTTCGCCGTCTCCGTCGCGTGCGTCTCGCTCGCCACGGGCTCCGTCCTCACCTTCCCCGTCGCGGCCGTCGTGCTCGGCTGGGTCCTCGTCTTCGTGGTCGGCGTCTGGCTCGGCCGCGCCGTCCCCCTCGCCGCCCGTCGCATCTACAGCATCGGCAACGCGCACCGTGCGGAGCGCCAGGCGAGCGAGACGGAGGCGCAGCGCCGGCAGGGCGCGCGCCTCCTGCACGACACCGTCCTCGCGACCCTGACGCTGCTCGCCCACTCGGGCGTGGGCGTCACCCCGGAGGCGCTTCAGGCGCAGGCGGCGGAGGACGCGCGCCTGCTGCGTCACCTCCGCCTCGGCGGGACGCCCCAGCCGCAGGCGTCGGGCGAGTACACCCTCGAGACCGTCGAGGAGTCGCCCCTGGGGCAGACGCTCGAGTCGGTCAAGCAGCGCTTCGGTCGCATGGGCCTCGAGGTCAGCTGGCACGGCACCGGCCAGGTGCTGCTGCCGACGCACGTGCTCGACGCGTTCCTGCTCGCCCTCGCCGAGTGCCTCGAGAACGTGCGGCGCCACGCCGGCGTCACCGAGGCGCACGTGACGATCATCCACGACGACTCCATGGTCCGCGCGATGGTGACCGACGCCGGCGTCGGCTTCGAGCTGAACGGCGTGAGCGAGGAGCGCCTCGGCTTCAAGGAGTCCGTCGTCGGCCGGCTGCGCGAGGTGGGCGGCAGCGCGCGGCTCTTCTCGTCGCCGGGCTCCGGCACCACCGTCGTCCTGGAGGCGCCACGATGAGCATCGACGAGAACACCCTCGGGGTGCAGCGCGGTCGCCGGGCCGCCCGCGGCCTGCCGATCGGCTCGACCGGCGCACGATCGCTGCGCCAGGCCCGAGCGGCCGGCGCGACCCTCGGCACCGGCTACCTTGGGCTCGGCGCCGCCGTGGTCGCCGCCGTGCAGGCCGTCTACGGCCTCGTCTTCTTCCTCAGCCACCTGAGCGACTACCCGATGGTCGCGCCGGCGCTCGTGGCCTGGCTGCTCTACATCGCCGCCTTCGTCGGCACGGCCGCCCTCGTCACGATCCGGGGCGAGCGCCTCACCGGCGGGGTCTTCGCCGTCATCGGCGGGATCATGGTCCTCGTCGTCGCCCTCGACTTCATCGCGATCTGGCCGCTGCACGACGTCGGCGCCTACGCGACGGCCAGCGTTGCCGTCGGGTTCGGCCTGCTGCCGGTCGTGACGCTGAGACCGGCCCGCGAGATCGTCGTCGCCGTCGCCGTCCTCCTGGTCGGCTTCGTCGCGATGGTCGTGGCGTCGACCCCCCTCACCCCTGACTCCGTGCCCCAGCAGATCTCGATCGTCGCGCTCGCCGTGCTGCCCGGCGCCGTCGCCGTCTCGGTGGTGCAGCGGTTCCGGCGGATGGTGCAGGTCGAGCTCGACCGCGTGCTCGTCCAGAGCAACGTCTCGCAGCCCCGCTTCGCGGTGGGGATGCTCGCGAGCGACGAGCTCGCCCGCCTCGACCTCGCCGCCGAGAAGCTGCTCGACGGCGTCGCCGGCGGCGACGTGCCGCTCCCCCTCGCACCCAAGGTGGCCTCGCAGGCCGCGTCGCTCGCGACCGAGCTGCGGCTGCACCTCATCGAGGGCCGCCGCGAGACCTGGCTGCACCACGCCGTCACCGAGTCCGAGTACCTCGGGCGCTCGGTGACGCTCGTCGACCCGTCGTCGCTCGCCGGGCTGCTCGCGCCGCCGCAGCGCGACGGGCTCCTGCAGGCCGTGTGGCTCCTCCTCGGCGACTCCAAGACCAGGGCGCCGAGCGCGGCGATCACGCTGACCCTCGGCCCCGTGGCCGCCGTCACGCAGTCCATCGCCTCCCTGGCCGGCCGCAGCGTCGAGGTCCCGATCGTCGTGTCGACCACCGGCATCCGGCGCAACCGGGTCACCCCCGCCACGTGGAGCGCCCTCGAGCGCGTCGGCGAGTACTCGGCCTCGACGCACGAGTCCAGCCTCCGGCTGCGCATCCACTGCATCGTCGACAACCCCGCCGAGTCGTGACCGCACGCGACAGGGCTGTCTGCAGCTCGACCCGTCCGTCTAGCATGGACACCACCTCCTCAGAAAGAAGGACCGCCCCGTGACGACTCCCGACGACCGCATCCGTCTGGCCCTGGTCGACGACCACAAGATGCTCCTCGGCGCCCTGAGCGAGTGGATCCGGGGCGCGGCCAGCGACATCTCCATGGTCGCCGCCGTCGCGTCCTGGCCCGAGCTGCTCACCCACCCTGAGTTCCCCGTCGACGTCGTGCTGCTCGACCTCGACCTCAAGGACAACATCCCGATCTCGCTCAAGATCAACACCCTGAAGACGACCGGCGTGAAGACCGTGCTGATGAGCACCTACTCCGAGCCCAACGTCGTCCGCGAGGCCCTCGCCGCCGGGGCGCTCGGCTACCTCGTCAAGAGCGAGGACGCCGAGATGATCGTCGAGGCGATCCGGGCCGCTGCCAAGGGCGAGTCGTACATCTCGGCCGAGCTCGACCTCGCGCTCAACGCCGCCGAGATCGGCGGGGTGCCGAAGCTCAGCGCGCAGGAGCGCCGCGTCATGGCCCTCTACGGCGGCGGCGAGCCCGTCAAGGCCGTCGCCTACCAGCTCGGCATCAGCGAGGAGACGGCGAAGAGCTACCTCAAGCGCATCCGCGAGAAGTACCGCGTGGCCGGCTACGACGTCGGCACCAAGGTGGCCCTGCGGAAGCGAGCCATCACGGACGGCATCCTGCTGCAGACCGACATGCCGGCGCAGACCAGCTTCTAGCCACGACGTGACGACGGCCCGGCCCCCTCGAGGGTGCCGGGCCGTCGTCGTCGTCGGCCGCTAGCGCCCCTGCACCACGAAGACGGACCCGGTGTCGGTGTCCTCCTTGTGGTCGGCCTCGCTGGCGGCGGCGCAGAGCGCGGCCTGACGCGCGTCGCCCGACCTCTGCAGCCGGAAGCTGATCACGGTGAGCACGACGCCGACGAGCGCCAGCGCCACGCCGACCCAGCCCGGGGCGGCGAAGCCGAAGCCCGCCGCGATGACGGCCCCGCCGAGGTAGGCGCCCGCGCTGTTGCCGAGGTTCATCGACGAGTGGTTCAGTGCGGCGCCGATCACCTGGCTCTCGCCGGCCACCTCCATCAGGCGCGACTGGACCGACGGCCCGATCATCGAGCTGACGAGCCCGAGGAAGAACGTGGTCACGAAGATGCCCACGATGCCGTCGACCAACAGCGCGTACGCGACGAGTGCGGTGATCAGCCCGACGAACCCGACCGTCAGCGCGGCCTTGAGGTTCTTGTCGCTGGCCCAGCCGCCGATCACGTTGCCGATCGTCATGCCCACGCCGACCCCGACGAGCACCCACGGGACGACGCCCTCGTCGACGCCTGCGCCCTCGGTCACCGCGTTGGCGATGTAGCTGTAGACGGCGAAGAACCCGCCGAAGCCGATGGCGCCGATGCCCATGACGAGCCACACCTGGGGCTTCTTGAAGGCGCTCAGCTCCCGGCGCATCGAGGCGGACGAGTCGCCCTCCATCCGCGGCACGGCGAGCGCGACGGCGACGAAGGTGAGCGCGAAGATCGCGGCGACGGCGAGGTAGGCGGCGCGCCAGCCCTGCGCCTGGCCGAGGGCCGTGATGGACGGGACGCCGATGACGTTCGCGATCGTCAGGCCGCTGAGCACGAGGGCGACGCCCTTGCCCCGGTTGCCGGGGCCCATGATGGTGGCCGCGACGATGGAGGCGATGCCGAAGTAGGCGCCGTGGGGCAGGCCCGCGAAGAAGCGCGCCCCGAGGACCCAGCCGAACGTCGGCAGCACCGCCGACAGCACCGTGCCGACCACGAACAGGGCGAGGAGCCCCATCAGCAGCTTCTTCTTCGGCAGGTGCGACGACATCGCCGCGATGGTCGGGGCGCCGACGACGACGCCGAGAGCGTAGGCGCTGACGAGCCAGCCCGCCTGGGCGATGCCCTCGTCGGACGACCGCGCGTAGAGGCCGGGCAGCAGGTCCTGCGCGATGTTCGGCAGCAGGCCCATGGCCACGAATTCGGTCGAGCCGATGCCGAACCCGCCGAGCGCGAGGGCGATCAGGGCGAGGGTCTTGCGACGGGTGGTGAGGACGATCACGGGCGGCTGCCTCCAGGTCGAGGGGCGAGGTGCGGATGCGGTGGGGCAGGGTGCTCGCCGTCGAGCTCGTGCGCTGCGGGTCCGCAGACTCGATCGCATCGATTCGATGACCCCGGACGGACCCGAGCGACGAGTCTACGGGCAGCAGGCGCGACCTGCCCCGCCTCTTCCGCGAGGTGCCGGACGAGCGATCGTGTACCCGTCGGTATCGATTCGGACACGACGTCTCCGTCTCGGCCCGCCGGGCCGCTCCCCTGCCCTAGTGCCTGGTCGTCCACCTCGGTGCCGATCCGCGGCGCGGGAGGACGAGACCCCCGACCACTCCTCCCCCGAACGGACCCCGTGAAGATCACGAAGCCCCTCGCCCTCGCCGTCGCGACCCTCGCCGCCGGCAGCTCCCTCCTCCTCTCGTCCGGCGCTGCCTCCGCCGCCGGCGCCGACGCCGACGCGACCACGCAGTACGTCAACGACGTCGCTCAGATCCAGGACTACGACTTCGGCGGCCAGGTGGCCGCGGGCACGTGGGTGGCCGACATCGAGTCCACCACGAAGGAGGACGCCTTCACGTTCGGCCCCGACGGCCTCTCGACCGACGGCACGACCGGTGCGTACCTGCTCACCGGCACCCGCGCCTCGGTGCCCGTCGCATCGCTCGCGGAGCTCATCGCCGAGGCCGACTTCGTCTCGACCGGCACGGCGAAGTTCGGCTTCGTCATCCAGACCGACGGCCCGGACCTGCGCTTCAGCACGGCCACGGGCACGACGGGGCTGGAGGCAGACGCCACCTACGGTCTCGGCACCTCGGACGGCGGCGCGATGACCGCCGACCAGATCGAGGAGGACTACGCCGGCACGGACGCGACCGTCAGCGCCTACGGGTTCCTCCTCAGCTACCCGGAGCGCACCCCCGCGACCGTGTCGAGCATCACGGTCGACGGCGTCACCACGCGCTTCACGCCCACCCCGACCTTCACGGTCGCCCCCGGCACCGTCCCCGCCGCGGCCCTCCGCACCACGGGCGTCGCCGTCTCCGCCACCGGCTTCTTGCCCGGTGAGACCGTCTCGACGGGCTACGGCACCGGCCGCACCGGGAACGCGCTCGACACCACGTTCGTCGCCGACGCTGACGGCGCCGTCACCGGGACACTCGTCGTCCCCGCCGACGCCGCGGGCGGCGACTACACGCTGACGCTCGTCGGCACGACCTCGGCGCTCCGCCTGCAGGCGGTCCTCGTCGTCACCGCCGACCCTGCGGCCCCCGCTCCGGCAGCTCCCGCCGCGGGTGCTGCGCCCTCGGCCGTCGCCCCGGTCGCGACGCCCGTCCGGGCCGCCGCCTCCTTCACCGGCTGACGCGACCCGCACCCGGCGGCACGCCTGCCGAGCCGCTCGCGACCCCCTGTCCTCCTCGAGGGCAGGGGGTCTCGTCGTCCGCCCGAGGAGCTGTCCGCCCAGGACAGGCCCTGGCCGAGGGTCTGCTCCCGACCGCGCGCACCAGCAGGTCTCCCCCTCACGGGCCGACCCTCACCGGCGCGCGGCCGCCATCGCTCGGCGATACCAAGCCGGGAGGAGGAACGGGGGCAGCATGAAGGCCCCGACGACGCCGAAGAGGCCCACGCCCATCCCGACGAGCTGGAGGACTCCCCCGACCGACTCGTTCCCCGCGACGCCGATCATGCCGCCGCTCCCCGCCACGATGATCCCGAGACCCGCCCACGCGACGCCGAACGGCCAGTGCAGGAACGTGTGCGTCGACCAGCTCCGCCAGACGCCGCTGTAGGCGAGCAGGCCCACGACGAGGAGCACGACCCCCGGTGGGACGAGCGTCACGAGGCGTGCTGACCCAGCGCCTGCTCGAGCCGCTCGACCTTGCCGTCGAGCTCGCCCGTGCGGCCGGGGCGGATGTCGGCCTTCAGCACCAGCGAGACGCGCGTGCCGTAGCGGCCGACCGCCTCCGTCGCTCGCTTGACGACGTCCATGACCTCGTCCCACTCGCCCTCGATCTCGGTGAACATCGAGGAGGTGCGGTTCGGCAGCCCGGACGCGCGCACGACCGCGACGGCCGCGGCCACCGCCTCGTGGACCGAGTCGCCGTGCGCCTCGGGGTCGAGCGATCCGGCGGACGGGCCGCCGCTGGGCGAGACGGAGAAGGCGACGATCATGCGGTCATCCTCGCACCGTCAGGGCCGGGACGGCACCCTGCGCCCTGGACACCCGTAATTTGAGAGGGATGCAGGCGTCCGAGGCCAGTTCTGCCTGCTCCACGTGACTCGCGAGAGCGGATCCGTCTCGCTTTGCGGCGGCAGCTCGGAAATGCCGACCGGCGAGCCTCCTATACGTGGATATCCGGGTGCGGCGTGGCACGCCCGGCCTGATCTGTCGGGTTCTGCAGCGTTCTGGCTGCCTCAGCTGGATCCCCGGCCCGCCCAGACGACCCGGCCCGCGCCGACAACCCGACGCGCCACAGCTGCACGAGCGCGACGACGAGCAGCGCCACCTCGCCGAGGTTCCGCACGGTGATGAGCACGAGCATCCACGGCTCGACGCCGAGCAGGGCCTGGTACTCCCACGGGTAGATCACCTGCGTGAGCGCGGCGATCCCCACGGCCAGCACCGCCGGCACCGCCGCGGCAGGCACGGCACGGGCAGGCCCGGCCGCAGCAGACCCACCCGCCGCCGCCGCGCCCCCGCGCCGCGCCAGCACCAGCCCGATCACCACCGGCGGCGCGAGCCAGGAGACGAACTGCGGCGAGCCGACCTTGTTCGTGACGATGAGGGCCGTGACGAAGGCCAGCGACAGGGGCGCGAGCAGGTTCACGGCCGACGCGCCCCTCCGCACGGCGCGCAGCCCCAGCAGCAGCACGAGCAGCACGACGAGCCCCATGAGCACGGTCGTGAGGCGAGCCGCGGTGCCCACCCCGTCGCCCTCGACCTGGTACGTGAGGATCTGGTGGTCGTAGTAGACGAACGCCCCCGGCATCCCGGCGGCGGCCCGCCACAGCCAGGCGGTGGCGGTGGGCGACTCGACCTGCAGCCCGCGACCGGCCTGCTCCCCCACGAAGCCGAGCACGGTGGCCCCGCTGCCGAGCACGAGCGAGATCGCGACCACGGTGACGGTCGTCGCGACGGCGCCAACGACCACGTCGCGCCGGGCCCGGCCGCGCAGGGCCACGACGGCGGCGACGACGAGGGCGGCCGGCCACACCTTGATCCACGCGGCGACCGTCAGCAGCACGGACGCGGCCGTCGGCCGCGACGAGAGCAGCAGCAGCCCGACGATCGCGAACGGCACGGTGACCGCATCGATGCGCCCGACGGCGATCGGCCCGAGCGCGAGCAGGAACAGCAGCCACCACCAGGCCGGTGCGACGTGCCGCCGCCCGCGCAGCCCGCCGGTCAGCACCGCGAACGCGCCGGCGTCCAGGAGCAGCACGATCGTCAGCCAGGCCTGGCCGTAGTGGGCGTCGCCGCCGACGCGGGCGAGCAGCATGGGCACGGCGGCGAGCAGCGGGTAGACCCACGGCCGGTCCACGCCCACCCAGTCGCCGCCTCCCACGCCCTGCTGCATCCAGGTGCGGTAGACGCTCCACACGTCGCCCATCGGCTGGTTCGGCCCGGTGAGCGCCGCGTGGCCGACGACGAGGTGGACGATCACGAACGCCGACCAGAGCACGGCCGGGTGGGCCGCGACGCGTGCGGGCAGGCGGCGGGAGGCGCCGTCCGCGCCGGGTGCACGAGGAGGTGCGGCGACGGTCATGCGGGCAAGGCTAGCCGTCCGGCGTCACACGAGGCCTCGGTGCCGCCGCGCGGGACCGCGGACGGATATCCTGCCCCTCATGCCCCGCACCCGTCTCCGTCTCGCGGCCGCCGCCGTCTCCGTCGTCGCCGCCGTCGCCTCCCTGTCGGCCTGCGCCCCCACGTCCGGCTCCGGCGGGTCCGGCGACGGCCTCGTCACCGAGGGCAAGCTGACCGTCGCGACCGGCGAGCCGGCCTACAGCCCGTGGGTCGAGGACGACGACCCGACCACCGGCCAGGGCTTCGAGGCCGCGCTCGCGTACGCCGTGGCCGACCAGCTCGGCTACGCCGAGGACGACGTCGTCTGGGTGCGCTCGACCTTCGACGAGGCGATCGCGCCCGGCCCCAAGACGTTCGACCTGAACCTGCAGCAGTTCTCGATCACCGAGCAGCGCGCGAAGGCCGTCGACTTCTCGTCGCCGTACTACGAGACGCGCCAGGCCGTCGTCACCCTGCCCGGCAGCGCGGCCGAGGGCGCGACGAGCGTCACCGACCTGCAGGGCCTCGCCATCGGCGCCCAGAGCGGCACGACCAGCTTCACCGCGGCGGAGAAGGTCATCGACCCCGAGGGGGGCGTCCAGGCGTACAACTCCAACGACGACGCCAAGGCGGCGCTCGAGGCCGGCCAGGTCGACGCGATCGTGCTCGACGTGCCGACCGCCACCTACTTCGTCGAGGGCGGCGTCGTGCTCGGCCAGCTCGCCGCCGAGGACGGCGCGAGCGACGAGCTCGGCATCGTCCTCCCGCTCGGCAGCGCGCTCACCGGCGACGTCACCGACGCGGTCGACGCCCTGCGCGCCGACGGCACCCTCGACCAGCTGCAGCAGGAGTGGCTGGCCGACTACGACGTGACGGAGCTGTCGTAGCCCGCACCGCGCTCGCGGTCGACGCCCACCCCGTCAGCGACCTCGAGCTCGGCCGGCGCGCTTTCCGGCGTCGGCAGTCGGGGCGCTCGGTCGCGATCGCCGCCGTCAGCACGATCGCCTTCGCGGCCCTGGCCTGGTGGGCCGTCACGAGCACGCCCGGCTGGGACAGGGTGCGCTTCAGCTTCTTCGACGGCCCCACCCTCGTCGCCGCCTGGCCGCGGGTGCTCGAGGGACTCTGGCTGAACGTGCGGGTGCTCGTCGTGGCGCTGGTCGGCGTCGCCGTGCTCGCGACCCTGCTCTCGGCCCTCCGCACGCTGCGCGGCCCCGTCTTCTTCCCGGTGCGCGCCCTGGTGCGCGGCTACACGGACCTGTTCCGCGGCCTGCCGCTGATCATCGTGCTCTACCTCGTCGGATTCGGGGTGCCCGGGCTCGGCCTCGGCATCCCCCGCCTGCCCGCGGAGGTCTGGGGCACGGTCGCGCTCGTGCTCACCTACTCGGCCTACGTCAGCGAGGTCATCCGCGCCGGGCTCGACGCCGTGCACCCGTCCCAACGGCTGGCCGCCCGCTCGCTCGGCCTCAGCCACGCCGCGACGCTGCGGCTGGTCGTGTTCCCCCAGGCGATCCGCAAGGTCACGCCGGCCCTGATGAACGACGTCGTCTCGATGCAGAAAGACGTGGGGCTCATCTCCGTTCTCGGCGCCGTCGACGCCGTGCGCGCCGCCCAGATCGAGACCGCGACGGCCGCGAACTTCACGCCCTACGTGCTCGCCGGGCTGCTCTTCGTGCTTCTGGCCCTGCCGACGGTCTGGCTGACCGACTGGCTGTCGGCCCGCCTCCGTCGTCGTGAACAAGCCGGGAGCGTCGTGTGAACGAGCAGAGCGACGGCCACGGTCAGGCACGCGGGCACGGGCACGGGCACGGCCACGGCGAGCCGGGGGCCGACCTGACCGCAGGAGGCGCGGCGCAGTCCGCCGAGGTCGTCCTGCGCCTCGAGGGCGTGCGCAAGTCGTTCGGCGGCACCACCGTGCTCGACGGCATCGACCTCGACGTGGCCCGCGACGAGGTCGTCGCCCTGATCGGCGCGAGCGGGTCGGGCAAGTCGACGCTGCTGCGCACGGTGAACCTGCTCGAGCAGGTCGACGACGGGCGCATCGTGCTCGGCGGCGAGGACATCACCGATCCGCGGGTGCGGGTCGACGCCGTCCGGGCCCGCATCGGCGTCGTGTTCCAGCACTACAACCTGTTCCCGCACCTCACGGTCCTCGACAACGTCTCGCTGGCCAGCCGCCACGTGCTGCGGCGCCCTCGGGCCGAGGCCGAGGCGCGGGCCCTCGAGCTGCTCGAGCGCGTCGGGCTCGGCGACAAGGCCCGGGCCTACCCCGACCGCCTGTCGGGCGGCCAGCAGCAGCGCGTCGCGATCGCGCGGGCCCTCGCCCCGAGGCCCGCCGTGCTGCTGCTCGACGAGGTGACGAGCGCCCTCGACCCCGAGCTCGTGGGCGAGGTGCTCGACCTCGTCCGCACGCTCAAGGAGGTGGGGACCACCATCCTGATGGCGACCCACGAGATGGCGTTCGCCCGCGACGTCGCGGATCGGGTGGTGTTCCTCGACGCCGGCCGCATCGCCGAGCAGGGCCCGCCGGCCCAGCTCTTCGGGTCGCCGCGCACCGAGCGGGCGAGGGAGTTCCTCGCCCGCGTCTCGGGCTGAGGCGCCGGCGACCCTGTCGAGACCGCCGGCGCCCCCGTCCGACCTCAGCGGCGCCGGCGCTTGCTGTACACGTCGAACGCGACGGCGAGCAACAGCACGAGCCCCTTGATGACCTGCTGCCACGCGGCGTCGACCGAGAGGATCGACAGGCCCTGGTTGAGCACGCCCATCACCAGGCCGCCGATCACGGCCCCGACGACGGTGCCGATGCCGCCCTGCACGGCGGCGCCGCCGATGAACACGGCCGCGATCGCGTCGAGCTCGAAGCTCTGGCCCGCCGAGGCGACCGCACTGCCGGCGCGGGCCGTGCTGACGACGCCGGCGAGCCCGGCGAGCAGGCCCATGTTGACGAAGATGCCGAAGGTGACCCACTTCGTCTTCACGCCCGACATCATCGCCGCGTAGAGGTTGCCGCCCATGGCGTAGACGTGTCGGCCGAAGACGGTGCGCGTGAGCAGGAACGAGTACAGCAGCACGAGCGTCGCCAGGATGATCAGGATGATCGGCGTCCCGCGGTTGTAGGCCAGCAGGTAGCAGAGGTACATGATCGCGGCGACGGCGATGGCGATCTTCAGCACGAACGAGACCGCCCGCTCGCGGGGCAGCTCGAGGCGCCGCAGGTTCGCCCGGGCGCGCAGCTGCTGGGCGACGAGGCCCGCCGAGGCGAGCAGGCCGATGCCGAGCGTGAACAGGTCGGGCTGGCCGGTCGCCGGCAGCGTGCCCGAGCCGATCGAGTTGAAGGCCCGCGGCAGCCCGCTGATGGTGCCGCCCGTGAGCAGCACGAGGGCCACGCCGCGGAACACCAACATGCCGGCGAGCGTGACGATGAACGCCGGGATGCCGACGAAGGCGATCCAGAAGCCCTGCCACGCCCCGATCAGCGCGCCGACGAGCAGCGACAGAGCGACGGCCACGCCCCAGGGCAGCCCCCAGTCGTTCATGGCCAGCGCGGCGACGGCGCCCACCGTGGCGACGACCGAGCCGACCGAGAGGTCGATGTGCCCGGCGATGATCACGATCACCATGCCGATCGCGAGGATCAGCACGTAGGCGTTCTGCTGGATCAGGTTGCTGACGTTGCCGGGGTAGAGCAGTCGGCCCTCGGTCAGCAACTGGAACAGCAGCACGATGACGAGCAGCGCGGCGAGGATGCCGTACTGCCGCATGTCGATGCGCAGGCGCCGCTTGGAGCCCGGCATCGGCCCGGACGCAGGAGGCGGTGCGGACGGACGAGGAGGTGCGGTGGTGGTCACGAGGCTTCTGCTCCTAGGTTCCTGGTCGCGGTCATGTGGCGCATCAGCTCTTCCTGGCTGGCGTCGGCGCGCGAGAGCTCGGCCGTGAGCCGCCCCTCCGCGATGGTGTAGATGCGGTCCGACAGGCCGATCAGCTCGGGCAGCTCGCTCGAGATGACGATGACCGCCTTCCCCTGGGCGGCCATCTCGGCGATGATCCCGTAGATCTCGTACTTCGCCCCGACGTCGATGCCCCGGGTGGGCTCGTCGAGGATGAGCACGTCGGGGCCCGAGTAGATCCACTTGCTCAGGACGACCTTCTGCTGGTTGCCGCCGGAGAGGTTGCCCACGACCGACGAGACCGACGGGGTCTTGATGTTCATCTGTCGGCGGTAGTCGTCCGCCACGGCGTACTCGCGGTTGCGGTCGATGACGCCGAGCCGGGCGAGCTTGCCGAGCGCGGCCGCGGAGACGTTGACCGTGATGCTGCCGATCAGGTTCAGGCCGTAGCGCTTCCTGTCCTCGGTGACGTAGGCGATCCCGTTCTTGATCGCCTCGCCGACGGTGCGCGTCTGGATCTCGACTCCGTCCTTGTAGACGCGGCCCGAGATGTCGCTGCCGTACGAGCGCCCGAACAGGCTCATCGCGAGCTCGGTGCGCCCTGCCCCCATCAGGCCCGCGAAGCCGACGATCTCGCCGGCCCGCACGGTGAAGGAGGCGTCGTCGACGACCACGCGGTCGGCGTCGACCGGGTGGTGCACGGTCCAGTTCTCGACGCGCAGCTTCTCGGCGCCGATGTCGGGCACCCGCGGCGGGAACTGGCTGTCGAGCGGGCGACCGACCATGGCGCGGATGATGCGCGTCTCGATCTCCGGGGTGTCCTCGACCGCGAACGCCTCGATCGTCTTCCCGTCTCGGATGACCGTGACGGTGTCGGCGATCGCCCGGATCTCGCCGAGCTTGTGGCTGATGATGATCGCCGTGATGCCCTGGTCGCGCAGCTGGTCGATCAGGCCCAGCAGGTGCGCCGAGTCGTCGTCGTTGAGCGCCGCCGTCGGCTCGTCCAGGATCAGCAGCTTCACCTCCTTCGAGAGCGCCTTCGCGATCTCGACGAGCTGCTGCTTGCCGACGCCGAGCTCGAGCACCTTGGTGACAGGGCTCTCGGCGAGGCCGACCCTCTGGAGCAGGGCCGCCGCCTCCAGGTTGGTGCGGTTCCAGTCGATGACGCCGCCGCGCTGCACCTCGTTGCCGAGGAAGATGTTCTCGGCGATCGAGAGGAACGGGCTGAGCGCGAGCTCCTGGTGGATGATCACCACGCCGTCGCGCTCGCTGTCGTTGATCGACGAGTAGCGGACGGGCCGGCCGTCGAGCTCGATCACGCCGCCGAAGCTGCCGTGCGGGTACACGCCCGACAGCACCTTCATCAGCGTCGACTTGCCCGCGCCGTTCTCGCCGCAGATCGCGTGCACCTCGCCGCGCCGCACGCTGACGGAGACTCCGTCGAGCGCGCGGACGCCGCTGAACTCCTTGACGATGTCGGTCATCTGGAGGATGACGTCGTCCATGTGGTCCTCGTTCCGTTCAGGGGTGAGGGAGCCGGCGGCGGCCCCGTGGGGACCGCCGCCGGCTGCCGGGTGGTGGGGTCAGAGACCCACGTCGCCGGCGTCGACGAAGCCGGACTCGACGAGGACGGACTGCACGTCGTCCTTCGTCACGACCACCGGGTCGAGCAGGTACGCCGGCACGACCTTGACGCCGTTGTCGTACGTCTCGGTGTCGTTCGTCTCGGGCTCCTCGCCCGCGACGATGGAGGCGATCATCGCCTGCACCTGGGTGCCGAGCTCACGCGTGTCCTTCCAGACCGTCATCGACTGCTGGTCGGCGAGGACCGCCTTGACGTTCGCGACGTCGGCGTCCTGGCCGGTGATGATCGGCCAGTCCGTGCCGGCCTGGTAGCCGGCCGCGTCGAGGCTGGCCTCGATGCCGAGCGCTAGGCTGTCGTTCGGCGAGAGAACGACGTCGACCTTGTCGCCGCCCGTGTAGAACGACTGGAGGCGGTTGTCCATCTCGGCCTGGGCGTCGTCCGAGCCCCAGCCGAGGATGCCGATGGCCTTCCAGCCGTCGTCGTCGGCCGGTGCCTTGCCGCTCGGCACGGTCAGCACGCCGCTCTCGACGTAGGGCTGCAGGACGTCCCACGCGCCGGCGAAGAAGAAGCCGGCGTTGTTGTCGTCGGGGCTGCCCGCGAAGGGCTCCATCGTGAACGGGCCCTTCTCGCCGTCGGCGAGGCCGAGCTGCTCCTCGATGTACTGGCCCTGCAGCTGGCCGACCTTGTAGTTGTCGAACGTCGCGTAGTAGTCGACCGCCTCGGTGCCGTTGATGAGGCGGTCGTAGGCGATGACGGTGACGTCCTGCGAGGCCGCGTCCTCGAGCACGGGGCCGAGGGTCTGCCCGTCGATCGCGGCGACGACGAGGATCTTCGCGCCTCCCGCGACCTGGTTCTGGATCTGGCTGATCTGCTGGTCGGTCTTGTTGTCGGCGTACTGCAGGTCGACGGTGCAGTCGTCGCCCTCGAGCTTCTCCTTGAGGCCCTCGCCGTCGTTGATCCAGCGCTCGAGGCTGCGCGTCGGCATGCTGATGCCGACGTTGCAGTCGGTGCCGGCGGCGTCGTCCCCGCCGCCGGAGGAGCCGCCCGAGGAGCCGGCGGGTGCGCAGGCCGCGAGTCCGGCCACGAGGCCGAGCGTCAGGGCCGCCACGGAGAGCGTGCGTGCTGTGGTCATGGTGCGGATCCTTCCGATGGGATCTGCCCGGGCGACGGGTCGCGGCTCCCTCCGGGTGCGTGGGGAGCGTCGTGGCCGTGGTTCGTCGTCGAACCGGTCCAGATCGAGCTGTACTTCGCTGTAGTGCTCGAGGCCGACGAGGGTGCGTCGGCTATTTGTTGGCTCTCGGAACATATAGCCGAGAGGAGGCGCGCGCCAGGGCGAGGAGGCGTCGTTACCGAATCGAGATGAACGATGCTCGCATCTGCCCTGGTCGAGGGGCGGTTGCTGCGCCTGCACCTTCCCAGCGCCGTCCTAGGGTGACGCGTCATCATCCTGGGCAGGCGCCTCCTCCGTGCCGACCAGCCCGAGCAGCACCCGAGCCGACCCCAGGAGACACACCATGAAGAAGAAGACCGGAATCGTCCTCGGAGTCGCAGCGGTCGTGGTGGTGGGCCTCGGCGTCACCGCCGCGGTCGCCGGCCCCGCCTTCTACCGCGACGTGATCGTCGGCGAGCCCGAGGCCGCCCCCACCGTCTCCGTCACGCCCGGTGCGACGACGATCGACACGAGCGACCTCAGCGGCGCCTGGACCGTGGGCGACGGCAGCACCGCGGGCTACCGCGTCGACGAGGTGCTGAACGGCACCGACGTCACCGTCGTCGGCACGACCGACCAGGTCACCGGCACCGTGACGGTCGAGGGCGACTCGGTCACGGCCGCCACGATCGACGTCGACGTGGCGAGCATCGCCACGGACAGCGGCAACCGCGACGGCTACTTCCGCGACGACGCCATGGAGGCCTCGACCTACCCGACCGCGACCTTCGTGCTGACCCAGCCCATCGACGCCGGCGTCCCCGCCGACGGCGACGTCGAGACCGTCGAGGCGACGGGCGACCTGACGATGCACGGCGTCACGCAGAGCATCACCGTCTCGCTGCAGGCCGCGCTCTCGGGCGACGGGGTGCAGATCAGCGGCTCGGTGCCGGTGACCTTCAGCGACTACGGAGTCGAGGCGCCGAGCTTCGGCTTCGTCCAGGTCGAGGACTCGGGCACGGTGGAGTTCCTCGTCTCGGCGACCCCCGCCTCCTAGGGGCCGCCCTCTCGGCGGGGGCCGCCCTCCCGGCGGGGCCGCCCTCCCGGCGGGGGCACGTCGTCCAGCCGCCTCACACCGGCGAGGAGGTGTGGTGTGTTCTCCCTGAGGCTGATCCGTCACGTGACGAAGCGCCAACCTGTCCCCCGATCCGTCACGTGACGGAGCGCCGGCCCGTCCCGTGATCCGTCACGTGACGGAATAGGCTCCACCCGACTCTGCCCCTCCTGCTCCGACGCGCAGCAGGGCGGCGATCGTCGCCGGCAGCGCGTCGACGAGGCCCAGCACGGTGAGTGGCCCTCCGGCGCTCGCACGCTCGGCGGCCAGGCCGTGGACGACCGCGGCGGTGGCCGCGAGGCGGGCCAGGGCGTCCTCCCGTGCGAGCGCCTCGTCCGCG